>NZUX01000027.1:0-22961 GCA_002703645.1 Fidelibacterota bacterium
CGACATTTACAAAAACTGAAAATGGTGTTTCAATGGCTTCAAATGGTATTGTAGGAGCTGTTCAAATGACTCTATCTCATGATAGTGATTTCAGTATCGAACTAACAGATAAAGCATTTGTTGCTGATTATAATACTCAAGGATCTACAACAACTCTTATTATTGTAAATCCAAGTGAAGATGTATTATTTGAAGCTAATGGAGATTACAATGTAGAAGAAGTAATCGCTGCTACTACAGAAGGTTATATAAGCACAGACTTAAATATGCCTAATGCAATTGCACTTAGCTCAGCTTATCCAAATCCTTTTAATCCATCAACATCGTTTGATCTTAATATTAGTCAAGCTGGAAATATTTCAGTTATGATTTACAATGTTAATGGTCAAATAGTTGATGTGCTACATCAAGGATATAAAGATGCTGGTGTTCATAGCATGACATTGAATGGTCAAAACCTTTCAAGTGGTATGTACATCATTAAAGCTAGTAGCGCTGATGTGACTGTATCACAAAAAGTAATGCTTATTAAATAGTATTTAAGCTTTATTTTTAATAATTAAAAAGCCCTGTTAATTTATTAGCAGGGCTTTTTTTATTATGTTTTTTAGATAATAAATTGATAGATTTGATAATGTTTAATCCGAAGATGATATATAGCCTAATATGTATATTAGGAATTTCTTTTATTTCCGCGAATGCAACGATTACGGGTAGAATTAGTGATGCTAATTCTAATGAGCCTTTAATAGGTGTTAATATTGTACTACTCGAAACAACCAGAAAAGTAGATCTAGAGAATATCGGAAAGACAATTACAGTGCAAACAGCAACCAATTATGGTGCTAGCACCGATATAGAAGGTGATTTTATTCTAAAAAATATTCCAATAGGCGAGTATACTATCAAAGCAATGTATATTGGCTATAAAAATAAAGAAGCTCCTATTTCTATTGAAGAAGAAAAAAATTATACCTTTGATTTATCTCTTGATGTTAGTGAGATTGCCTTAGAAGAGGCAAAGGTAGTGGGAACATATCAAAGAGAAGAAAAGAAAACTGATGCTCCAGCTAAGATAGAGACTGTTACTTCAAAAGATATTGAGCAAGCTTCAACATCAAACTTAGGAGGCTATCTTCAAGGTTTAAAGGGGGTAGATTTTACATCGAGTGGTGTAAATAACTATAGCTTGGCGATTAGAGGCTTTAATAGCAGTTTTAGCACAAGATTATTAATGCTAACTGATGGGCGTCCGGCTAATGTTCCTTCATTAAGGGTTGTTAACTTTAGTACAGTTCCTGTTACGCAAGATGATGTGGAGCGTATTGAGGTAGTCCTTGGTCCAGCTACTGCTCTTTATGGAGCAAATGCTCATAGCGGTGTAATAAATATTATCACAAAAGCTCCTTCCTTATCAGAAGGATTTTCATACACTTTCGCAGGGTCTTTTGATGATAGAAATATTAGAAAAATAAATACTCGGTATGCAAAAAAACTAAATGATAAAATGAGTATGAAAATATCTGGGGCTTTCTTTAGTGCTACAGAATGGCCATTCATATCAGAGAGTGAATATAAATCTCATCGTAATCCATGGGTAGGATTCTCTGGTAGAAAAATAGATGGAAAAGATAATAATGCTTCAAAAGAAGAGTTTATAGGTGGGTTAACACCAGCTAGAAGTCGAAAATTAAGATGGGTTCCTACAAATAATAAAGGTATTTATATTCCTGAAAGAGATCGTTACTACTCAACTGAAAATGGATGGCAAGAAGAAGAGCAAGGAGAAAACCTATACTATATAATGCTTGGAGATGGAGAGCCTAACCATGGCGACCTAGATGGAGATGGGGTTGCAGGAGAAGATTGGTTTAATGGACATGATGATGATGGGGATGGTTTAATTGATGAAGATTATTGGACTGCCGATGGAATTGATAATGAAGAACCTTGGACAAATAATTGCATAGAGGGTGAAACCTATAATGGTTACGCATGTACCGATGGGTTTGATTTTATTGATGAGAATGGAAATGGTACCCATGAAGGACCAGAGCCATTTTTTGATTTAAATGGTAATGGTGCTTGGGATTTTGATACAGATTTAAATGCAAACGGGAAATGTGAACGACATCTAGGTGATGTTTGTGAATGGTGGCAAGATACAACTCCAGATTCAGTGTATAGCTATGGTGAAGTAGCAATTGACACATGGGATGATTGGGATTCAGATAAATCGTGGGATACGTTTAATGGTGAAATTGATGAATTTATTGATACAGAAGAAGATGAATGGCTTGATGGAGTAGATAATAATCAAAATGGTATCATTGATGAAGGAAATGAAAGGTATACATTTAATCAGCTTCCCAGTCAATGGGCTAATGCTATTGAAGAATATGAAATACTATCGGCAGGTGGTAGAATTAATAAGTATTATATGGATGGAACT
Organism: Fidelibacterota bacterium; assembly: GCA_002703645.1. Lineage (GTDB taxonomy): Bacteria > Fidelibacterota > Marinisomatia > SCGC-AAA003-L08 > D37C17 > TMED161. The sequence continues at coordinate 2,453 of NZUX01000027.1, forward strand.
CCTAATCCTTGGTACCTTGAAGATAGTTGGTGCTGTGATGGTATTGATAATGACTGGGATGGACTTATTGATATTGAAGATCCAGATGAAAAGATGGATACAGATATTAGAGGAAAGTCAAGGTTTAATGAAGAAACCTGGGTAATGGAGTTTGACGTATACAACTGGGACTTTGGAGAAGATGGAACTCCTGGAGATTACTACTATGATCATCATGGAGATGNACNGTTCCAAAGAGGTGAACCCGGCTCTGGATCTGGAANTCTAGTAAGTGGTTTCCTTGATTATGGACTTGATGGGTTTCAATATAGCGAGGAAATTGATTGTGCTGATGATNGTGGGTGTGGCGATGGACATCAAGCCTTCAATACTTATATTGATCAATTTGGAAATGTTCAGACAGTTAATCTCTTTGATATAAATGGANATCCTATTTGGGTNTATGGACCAGATGAAGGAGAAGGAGATGGAATATTTCAACCGGGTGATTCATGGAATGATAATAATGGAAACTGGANTCCAGANACATTTAATAATGATGAACTTTGGATGGGTGAACATGGNTGGACACTCACAGATAATTTTGAATTAATACAACATATTGTAGGTGAAGATGANAATAATAATGGGTGGATTGATGAATGTCTANTTGGAACTTGGAATCCTNTTTCACAAGAATGGGAAGCTGGAGGATTTGGANCTACCTGGCAAGATATTAATGAAGATAATATCCCTGATAACTGCATGGGATTNTGTGAAGGAATAAATGCACAATATGCTAATTGTGAAAATGATCCTAGTTTATACATATCATTTGAATANAATNCNGATACATCAGTATGGGGATANTATGAAACTTTAGATATTGAGTATCCNACCATTGAACCAAGTATTGGTGAATCTTATGATTTATGGCCACCTCCAAACCTATCATATGGACCAGAAGATATAATTCAAGATTGTGGACAGGATGGCTATTGCTGGGATTTTAGTCCTNATGCTAATCNAGACTACCAAACTGCAAAAGATATATGGGGGCAGCCCCTAATGGACTCAAATGGAAACCCAATCATTATTTATGGACCTGATTACGGTGANAATGATGGNATTAATCCTCTAGATTCTGGGGATTTTGATAACATATATGATACTTCAGATGGTGANTGGAATGCTGAGCCAGAGCCTTTTGAAGATATAAATAATAACGGAATATGGGATCAAGGAGAGCCATTTACTGANTCTGATAATAATGGATATTATACAAATGGTGACTGGAATGCGCAGCTAGATTTAGTTCGTGATACAAATGGAGATGGAATTGATGATTANCCTGATTTNGAAGTTAAAAATAATAAAGTAGANTTNCGTTTTGATTANGACCCTAACCCTGATTTAAATNTGACCTTCCAAACTGGTTATGCGTACACTAAAACTCAGCANGTTACAGGAGTAGGACGATATCTTGCTGATGGNTGGCAATCANAGTACTATCAATTAAGAGGNCGATACAAAAATTGGTTTGCTCANGCATTTTACAATGATAATGATGCAGGTCAGACTAGAGGTTATAATCGTGGAGATGTAATTACAGACCAATCATCTAACTATGGAATCCAATTACAGTATGCATTTGATATTCCAAAAATCTCAACAGAAATTATTGTTGGTTTTGACTATATGTTAACAGACCCATTCACAAATGGTAGTGTTCTTAATGATGGCCCAAATGGATTTGATGATGATGAGGATAGCGAAAGCTACGCATGGGATAATATCGATCAAGATGGGGATGGCGATATAGAAGGTGATTATGATGAGGTAGCTTGGGGAATTGATGAAGATGATGAGTTTGAATCTAATCTTTTATCTGAAGAACTAGGCTTTTATTTTCAAACTAAAACAGATTTATTTAATAATAGAAAATGGGAATTAATNACATCTGCAAGNTTAGATTATCATGATCAGNTAAAAGAAGAAGGNCTATTATTTGCTCCTAAAATGGGATTAACCTATAGNCCAAGTGATTTTACTACTTGGAGGATGTCTTATGGAAAAGCATATAATACGCCTACTATAACTGCTTTACATACTAACTTNATATTTGGAAAGTGGGGAGAATTCTATACAATGATTCTAAAGGGGAATAAAGATGGTTCTCCATATGCAAGAGCTGATTATAAAAATGAATACGGAGAATATGGATATAATATTAATTTAATTGACCCCTTTTATTATAAAGAGGATGTAGATGGAACATTAACTAAAATAGAATTTGCATCTGGAAACTTAAATGCTTGNACTGAATATGCGAATAATCCATGTGACCCTTATCAAGATAGAGTTCAAGGTGCTCCATTATTTTACAACACTGGAGATGGTAACTATCCTAATGATTTCATTCCTCTAGACACTCTTAATCATGTAGTATTTATCCCATCTGCTTACGATGAAGGGGTTGAATATAGNCCNACAGAATCTGCACAGCTATCAGATATTGATCCTCTTCGATCTGAGAGTATGCAAACACTTGAATTTGGATTTAAAAGCTTTCTCACAAGGAAAGCCTTACTATCTGCGGATATATATTTTACAAAGTATAATGATTTCTTTAGTCCTGCGACATTTATAACTCCTCTTGTNAGAGAAAGAGGTGGAACAGGNGTAATAGGAATGATTCCAACTAATTTAGATGGAACTAATCCAGATTATGGAACTGCTTGGGATGGAAGAGATAATGATAATGATTTTTCTGGAATGGGATACTACATACCCAAAGAAAATATTCAATGTCTTGATGAAAATGGAATGCCTACTAATGCAATATATCCATGTGGATTTATACAAGAAAGCCAAACGCATCTAATGGATTATGATGATTTAGAAAATTATTATACCGTAGGTCAANTAACTGATTGGGCAGATGAGTTTGGATGGTATGATGATAAAGATGGAAANTGTNTAGATGAAAGTGATCCACTTTANAATGATCCTAATTTCNCTACAATATGTTTACAGGATCCTGGNGAATGGGGATATGTAGATAGGTTGGATTTTCATGANGAAAATCAAAATGGAACTTATGATGAAGATGAATATTATATTTATACTATAGTTACACCAGATGANATTTGGGGAATGGTNCCTGATGTAGAGNAAGAAGGTATCACTTCNCCAACATACCAAGGACAATTTATTACTTANGATAACGTNGATACNAGATGGATTGANGTAGGTGTTGATGAATACAATACAAGAATAGGTGGTCACTATGAGGCTGAGTGGCTTGATGAAGAAACTGGAAGAATTGGGCTACCAAATAAGCTGCCTATTATTACATTAAGCTCACTAAACTATGGAGAAGTATATCATTCTGGGCTTGATTTAGGATTTACGTACTTTTTTTCACAAAGTTTAATAATGGACTTTAATTTCACCTTATTNAATTCAACAGANTATTATAATGAATTAACAAAAAGNTANGANCCNATTAATTCTCCTAAATTCAAATTCAATATCGCTGCAAANTATAANACTAATAAATTTGGTAGNATACTAATGAAATGGAGNCATGTTGATGAATATNAATGGGCTGATGGAACATGGTCTGGAACTATTGGNCCATACAATATTATTGATTTACACTATAANTATGATATTANTGATAATTTNAANNTTGGNATAAGTGGNACAAATATATTTNATGANATGCAACGTGAACTAGTTGGAGGNGCAAAAATGGGNAGAACAGTTATAATGAGACTTACAACTANATTCTAATTAGGNANNACATCATCTGGAAGTTTAAATTGTGGCTTCCCTANNTCATCCTTCTTTAAAACTTTAATTTCTCCAAACTTATCTTCATATTTTCGAATATTATCNTGTAATGCAAACATAAGGGTTTTAACNTGCATTGGTGACATTATAACTCTNGATTTCACTTTAGCNTTTGCCATNCCTGGTAGTACTCGTATATAATCCAATACAAATTCAGCNGCAGAATGTGTTACAACTACAAAATTAGAGTACTCCGTAGATGNTGAATTTTCATCAAATTCAATTTTAATCTGTTGAGACTTATTCGGTGGTTTTTCCATAATTAATTAGAACCCTCTTCATTATTTTTCTTATTAAATTCTCGCCAATCCTCATCAATTCCATCCCACTTCCTAAACTCTTCTTCATCAGTTGTAACTTCTTTTAAATCTTCTTTNTTATCCATGTATTCAATTTTATTTCTATTTTCTTCATATTCATTNGGGTTAGTTTCATCTCTAAGCTCTTCCTCTGTTTCAGATGCATGACTTATTTCTTCTCCATATAATGTTTTATCAAAGAAATCAACCTTGTCAACTAGCCCATTCATCATAAGATATTCTAAGAAACCAATAAACTTTTTTTGATGGAAATTTGTCTTACAATTTTCACAAAACAATTTTTTTGAAAGTTGCTTAGCATCTAGTTCAGCGCCACAATTAGGACACATTATTTCATCTAAATTCATTATTTCTCCGGATAATTTTGGATAACAATATAATTGACTTATTTGATAAGGTCAATTGTTATTTTAACTTTTTTTTAGATTTTATTTTTGTAGATATTTTTAAGTAATTCTAATTCAGATGAAGCGACTTTTTGTTTTCTTCTTCGTTTGACAATTTCAAGCGTTTGAATGAATTTATTGAAATCTGTTTTATCATCATCCATGCCCCATGAAAAATTAGGAATATGCTTATTTTGAAAACCAGCCCCAAAGAGATTACAGCCAATTCCAATATAAGTCCCCGTATTAATCATAGTTGAAATACCTGTTTTAGTATAATCACCTATTAAACAGCCTGCAAACATCCCTACATCAATTTTTTTATCACCCATATCAACTTCAATACTGCTATAGTTATTCTTCAGATCACTATTATTAGTATTTGCTCCTAGATTCACCCATTCACCAACATATGAATGCCCTAAATAACCATCATGCTGCTTATTACTATAGCCATGAAAGGTTGTATGCTCTACCTCCCCTCCTATCTTACAATAAGGTCCAATAGCTACATCTTTTAATTTAGCTCCAGGATTAATAATACTATTCTTACCAATATACGCAGGGCCTTTTATCATACAACCAATATCTACTAAAGCATTATCATCAATTATAATCATACCATTTGATGAATCTAAGATTGTTCCAGGGCGAACTCTAGCTGAATCAGAGATTCGAATAGCATTATCACCAACCACTATACATGATTTATCAGATACATTTAAGCTATCTGTTCTATTAAAAAGTGATTGTAAATATTTATCTTCATTTTCTATTATTTTCATTCCAATAAATGAAAATAAATTATCTTGAAGATACATAGAGGTTTGTATCTTTAAAGAATTATTAGGAATGTCATTTGGATTAACAATAGCCTCTGGATATCTATCTGCAACAATATCTTTTATACTATCTCTTACAATTAAAATTATTGAAGTATCACTTCCAATAGATTGGTTAAGCTTAATTAAATCTAATAAAGTCAATGCCCCCACTCTTATTTCAAAAGTCGCATGATTTATGGTAAATGGATAAAAATTCTTATAAGAATCTCCCTCATATATTACGATATTGTTCATCTCAACCTATTATATCCTTAATTGGTTCATATATATTATCTTTTGCTTTAAGTTGAATATTATAAAAATAATCAGAGTATTTGGAAACAAACCCTATTTTATATTTTGAATCAAGCTCATTTATCATTTTAGCAATTTCAATATTAAAGTTAATATTTAAATCAATAACAATATCAAATTTTTTAAAAAATATTTTATCAATAATATCATTCAAATTATCAATTTTTCCACTTTTAAGTACTACCAATGATAATGTTTCAATATTATAAAAATTCATTCTACTATCTATATTATTATTAATGATAAATGAAAATTGAGCATCCCTATCTTTTTGTGAATTAATAATACCTGATATTGCTTCCATAGATTTTGGGATTACTTCCTTATCAATAGGAAAAATAATTAAAATTTTAGGAGCATTAATTTCAGCTGACGTAAACTCAAGACTTGAGCTTACTTTATTCATTTTTCCCATAGCCTTCATCCAGGCTATCTTTAGGTTTAGTTTGAATAGTTTAAAATCCATAAATTCCTACTAATTTACTATAATGTTAAATCAAAAAATAATTAAAACAATTACTACATATAAAATTAAAATATTATTAATCTCACTGTTTTCTTTTATTTTCTCGAATGATGATTATCAGTGGCCAACTAATGCTAGCAACACATTAACTGGTGTATTTGGTGATATACGACCTTTTAGATATCATACAGGTATTGATATTAGAACATACGGAGTCAATGGACATGATGTCTATGCGATACAAGATGGATATATATCTAGGATATTAGTTAGTACATCTGGGTATGGAAAAACAATCTATATAAAAATGAACGATGGCAATACCTCGGTATACGCTCATTTAGATAGATTTAATGAAAAACTAGAATCGATTAAGGAAAGATTGCAATCTGAATGTAAATGCTACACCATTGATAAGACTTTTTCTGAAAACCAAATTCCAATTTTAAAGGGAGATATTATTGGATATACTGGAGATACCGGTGGCATATCAGGTCCACACCTTCATTTTGAAATCAGAAATAAAAATGGAAAGCCATTCAATCCTTTACTTACTAACTATAAAATTAAAGATACTATTCATCCAATACCTGAAAAAATTATTTTCACAAACCTTAATAAAGATAGTTATATAAATGGGATCCCAGAAGAGTTAGAGCTCAATCTTAGAAAAATATCTGATGAAAAATATGTATGTGATGATATAATATCTATAGTTGGAGAATTTGGAGTTTCGCTAGAAGTTTATGATAAAATTAATAGCCAACCTTTTAACTTTGGTGTTTATAATATCAGATTGGATATTGACAAAGAAAAAAAATATGAAGCAAAGTATAATTATATAGGTTTTGAAGAGGGGCCTAAAATTTATAACGAAAGAGATTATTGTAAGCATACTAATGAGCGAAGAAAGGTTTATACTCTATATAGAAAAAATAGTACTTCACCGTCTTCATTTATAAAAGAAAAATACTATAATAGATTGAATTTTAAAGATAGTCTATACCATAAAGGTAAGATAACTGTATCTGATTATAATAAAAATGAAGTTGAGATAGATTTCACCTTCCTTTCAGATAAAATAAGAAATAGCCAATTTGATATTACTAAAAATAAGTATGGAATAATTATAGAATATAATGATGATACTATTAAGGACTTAAATATTCAGCTTGCAGATAAATTTAATAATGAAGTCAAATATACTAATATGGCTATTGAGAGAATATCTGAAAGTAAATACTTTATTAAAAATCCCAAATTTAAATTTGATGTAATTTGTATTCAACCCGTATACAATACGGGTGCTTTAGGAGCTACTCAATTTTATAGTTTTAACGATAACGCTAAGCTAGATGGTGAAATAAGTTTATCAAGTAATGAAAAAGGTGTATTTTTCGAATTTACTGAAAAAGAATTTTCTAATAAGGCTCCTGTCCTTGGCTTATTATTAAATGATGTTTTATATAAATATCCCTTAAATAGAATAAAAAAAAATAAATTAGTATCTGAACTTTTTTATCCACTTGAATTGAGAGGATTAACTAAAGCATCTATATTTTATCTTGATTCCAGCATTTATCAACTGTCGTCCGAAATTTATTCCAACATAAGCATTCCAGAGCTCCCATTTTTTTTAAATAAAGATTTAATTGAAATTAAATCTGATGGAAATAAGCTCTATGATATATCTTTTAGTAAAGAGGATATCACTGAAACTTTTATTTATATTAAAGATATAAATGATCCAAACCCAAAAATAAAAACAGAATATTATTATGGGCCATTCATAATGGGACCTGAAGATATTACTCTAAAAAGTAAGTTTGATATTATATATAAAAACAGGAATCCACAATTAGGTATCTATAAATATGATAAGCATAATGAAAAATGGAAATTTTTAGATAATAAATCTTATGATAATGGTATAGGTGCAAGCATTAAAGCTGGAGGTGTTTTTGCAGTAATAAAAGATACAAATGCACCAGTTATTACAAGAGTAATTCCAAAAATAGGTTCAACCTATAGGCATGATCATTTCGAGTATATTCAATTTTATATTGAAGATGAAATGTCCGGAATATATAATGAAAAAAATATTAAAGTTTTTCTTGATGAAGAAGAGCTAATATTTGAATATAACCCTTACAGAAAAGTTGTTTTTTATAAATTAAATAAAAATTTAGATAAAGGGTCACATACAATAAGAATAGAAGCAGAAGATAATTCTAAAAACACAAAATTAATAGATGGAACTTTTTATATAAAGTAATTATAATGAATGATGAAAATTTAATAGAGCATGCTATTAAAGCATATAAAAATGCTATTTGTCCATATAGTAAATACTCTGTTGGTGCTTCAATATTAACCACTGATAATAAAATAATCTCTGGATTTAATATTGAATCTAAGGCATATCCCACTACTCTATGCGCTGAAAGAGTAGCAATTTTTTCTGCTTTATCTCAAGGATATCGTAAATTTAGTTCTCTAGCTGTAGTGACAATAGATGGAGGAACTCCATGTGGCGGATGTCGACAAATTATTCATGAATTTGCTGGAGATATAACAATTATAATATCTGATATTAAAAAAGATTATTTTAAAATAATGACAAAAGATTTACTACCACATCCATTTGGTTAATTATGAATAAGCCTTTAATAATTGGAATATCTGGAGGAACGGGATCTGGAAAAACAAGATTCACAAAAGAGTTGATTTCAAGATTTAATAGTAAAGATTTAATTTATATATCTCAAGACTCATATTATAAGGACTTATCTAGTATTAGCTATGAAGAAAGATGTAGTGTCAATTTTGATAGTCCAGATTCTATTGATTTTTCAGATTTACTAAAGGATATTAGAAAATTAATAAAATTTGAAATTACAGATATCCCAATATATAATTTTAAACGACATTTAAGAATGAAAGAATCTAATAGAATAAAACCTAAATCAATTATAATTATAGAAGGTATTTTTTCTCTATATAAACTAGAAATAAGAGAATTGATGGATGTTAAGATTTTTGTGGATACCCCTGCTGATATCAGAATACTAAGAAGAGCTAAAAGAGATATAAATAAAAGAGAGCGCACAATCGAATCTATAGTAGATCAATATTTGACAACAGTAAGACCAATGCATAAAAAATATGTAGAACCAACCAAATCTTATGCTGATATTATAGTTCCAAATGGAGGAAAAAATAAAGTGGCTTTAGATATAATTAATTCTCAACTTTTACCTATGATGAAAGAAGTCTTAAAACATGCTAACTCCTAAAAATTCTGGATGGATAGAAGTTATTTGTGGTCCTATGTTTAGTGGAAAAACCGAAGAACTAATTAGAAGACTTGTAAGAGCACAATATGCAAAACAAGATGTAGCTATATTTAAACCAAAAACAGATAATCGATACAGTGATGATTATATTGTATCACATAATAAACGTAAAATTAAATCTATTATATTAGAATCATCAGAAAGTATATATACATATAAAAATAAAGCAGACGTATTTGGAATTGATGAAGCACAATTTTTTGATAATGGTTTAATTGATGTATGTAATAAGTTAGCAAAATTAGGGAAAAGGGTTGTAATTGCAGGACTAGACAAAGACTACAAAGCAAAATCTTTTGGCCCAATACATCAACTTATGATTGATGCTGAATATGTATCAAAAGTAAATGCAATATGCATGTCATGTGGTGATCCTGCTAGTTTTACTCAAAGAATTTCTTCAGAAGATACTTTAGTTGTTGTTGGTGAAACAGATAAATATGAAGCTAGATGTAGAAATTGCTTTAAACCATAAAATGGAGGTTAAATGGAAAGATTNACAGGNTTTTTAGGAATATTNATGCTACTAGGGATAGCATTTCTTCTATCAAACAATAGAAAAAAAATTGATTATAGGTTAGTTTTATGGGGATTAGGATTNCAACTATTTTTTGGTATTTTTATTTTAGTAACTCCGTTCGGNAAACCAATATTTTCTTGGTTCGATAGNCTGATAAAAAAATTACTTAGCTTTTCAGATGATGGTAGNGCATTTCTTTTCAGTTCATTTATAGAAGGTAAAGTACATCCAGGANTAGTCAATTTTGCATTTTCTGTCTTACCAACAGTGATATTCTTTTCAGCGTTAATGGCTGTTTTATACCATGTAGGTCTAATGCAAAAAATTATCAAATTTGTTGCTACAATAATGCAAAAAACTATGAAAACAAGNGGTCCAGAAACAACNAGTATATCAGCTAATATTTTTGTAGGACAAACAGAAGCTCCACTTGTAATTAAACCTTTTATCGCTAAAATGACAAATTCNGAATTAATGGCTATTATGACTGGTGGATTTGCGACTGTTGCTGGTGGAGTAATGGCAATTTATGTAGGGATGCTAAAAAACATTCCTGATATTGCAGGNCATTTAATGGCTGCATCTATTATGAGCGCTCCAGCTGCATTAGTAGTTGCAAAAATAATTTATCCTGAAACAAAAACGTCAACATCTAAAGATATAAGTTTAACATCAAATTTAAATGAGCCTGTTGAAGGAAATGTATTAGAATCACTAGGAAATGGAGCCACTGAAGGACTTAAGCTAGCAGCCAATATAGCTGCTATGCTTATTGCATTTGTTGCTCTAATTTCTTTGACAAACTATATATTAAATATATTTGGAACTTCAATAGAGTCAATTTTAGGTTATGCTTTTATGCCTCTAGCATTTTTAATGGGTGCGCCATGGTCAGAGTCACATATTTTAGGTAGCTTATTAGGCCAAAAAATTGTACTAACAGAGTTAATTGCATATCTAAACCTTAGTAATATGCAAATTGGAATAGATGGAATATCAGAAAAAACAGCAGTAATAGCAAGTTATGCTCTTTGTGGATTTTCAAACTTTGCATCTATTGGTATACAACTAGGGGGAATTGGTTCAATTGCACCTGAAAGAAAAAAAGATGTAGCAAAATTAGTTACAAAGGCTATGATTGGTGGAGCATTAGCATCTTGGATNACAGCCTGTATAGCAGGAATTCTTATTTAATAGAAAGGTAGATAATGAAAATATTATTATTAGGACCTCCAGGTGGGGGAAAAGGAACTCAAGCTAAATTTTTAATAGATAAATTAGGTATTCCGCAGATATCTACAGGCGATATGCTTAGAGAGCATGTTAAAAATGAGACAAATTTAGGACTTGAAGCTAAAGANTATATGAATAGCGGACAGCTTGTTCCAGATAAGGTTATATTAGGAATGATGAAAGTAAGATTAAACGAAGAGGATTGTAAAAATGGATATATCTTAGATGGTTTTCCAAGAACAATACCTCANGCAGAAGGTTTAGANTCTCTATTTCTAGAGTTAAATCAATCACTTGATTCTGTAATAGTAATTGAAGTAAATGATGACACTATTGTAAATCGAATGGCTGGAAGAAGAGTTCATCTAGCATCTGGAAGGGTTTATCATATACAATATAATCCTCCAAAAGTAGAAAATATAGATGATGAAACANGGGAAGAGCTGATTATCAGACCTGATGATGAAGAAAGTACAGTAAGAAAAAGACTAGAGGTATACCATTCCGAGACAAGCCCTTTAATTAATTATTATGAATTACAAAATTTGGTTTATAAAATTAACGGTGAAAGAGATATTGATGTTGTTAGCAATTCAATTAACAATATAATAAATAGNCTATAAGGANCATTATATGAATGAANATAAAATTAAATTGTGGTTGAGTATATTCTTNTTTAGCAATATTTTTGCATCTAATTATCTTATACTTAATGTATACGAAAATGTTAATGAAACTAATTTCACTGGAAGTGACATACGATCAATNAANATGTTATTTTCTGAANAGTTTGAACAATATGGTGATGTNGAAATTTCATCAATTTCATGTAATAATAATAATTGTGCACTTTCAGAGCTATCTAAAACGAATAATGATTATGTAGTTTATACTAAATTAATGAAACTGGGTTCTAAGATTATTTATACTGGCCATATTATTAATGAAGAATCAAACTTTACAAGTAAAGTGACAGCCTTAAGTATTGAGGATATGGAAAATGCAATAGCTAGATTAGCAAAATCTCTTGTATTAAATGAAAGTATTCAGGATGTTGCTGATATAGATAATATTATGGAAAATGAAGAGNAAGAAGATAGAAGAAGACAGAGTTTAGGTAGNGTAGGGTTTAGCGTCGGCTATATGTTCCCTACATTTAATTCATATACTGGTATAAATTATGATGAAAATTATAATTCAGAAANGNATGATTATGATNATACGATATCAACAGTTAGAAATGTACAAAAGATTGTCTTAGGTGCTAATTATCTTTATGAGTTTAAAGAGAATATAGCTCTATTAGCCGAANTTCTTTTTTATACAGGATCCCCATTTTCATTTGGTGCAGATATGAGTCTACTCAAATACTTAGGTAAAGATGATTTTTCCCCATATATAGGTGGTGGGTTAGGTCTCCACTGGGTAAGCTACTGTTCTGGTNATAATTGTGAGGATGAATTAAATATGCCACCTACTCATAGAAGGTCAGGTTTAGCACTTAATGGACAAGCTGGATATATATTATTTCGAACTTATAATGTAAATGTTATTGCACGTGCGAAGTATCATCTTGTCTTAAATACTGAGTTAGATCAAGGATTTGGAATAGATATTGGCCTTGAAAGGAAACCTTCTCCAAGAAGGATTGCAGAAGAATCCAAAACATATGGAAAATGGTATCTCTATCTAATTGGATTCAGTTTACTAATGAGTATGGTAGATTAGTAATTAAATGTATAAAATAGGAATTACTGGTGGAATCGGATCTGGGAAAAGTACTGCTGCAGACTTTTTTAAAGATATTGGAGCTAAAGTATTNAATGCNGATAAAGAAGCAAAAAAACATCTAAAACATACAAGCTCCCTTCAACATAAAATTATTAATGCTTTTGGAAATAGTGTAGTAGAGAATAATAAGCTAAATCTAAAAAAATTAGCAGAAGTAGCCTTCTCAAGTAAAATTGAGCAAAAAATATTAAATGGATTAATGTGGCCAGAAGTCTTTGTACTTATAGAAAAAAAAATNAAAGAATATNAAGCTAAAAAAAATANATTATTTATTCTAGATGCTGCTATGATATTTGAAGGTAATTTTGAACATATGCTTGATNCTACACTTTTAATATCATCAAAAAAAGAATTAAGACTTGAAAGAGCTTTAAAGAGAAAAAATTTACATTTAGAACAAATCCAAAATCGAATGTCATTACAAATGTCTGAATCTGATAAAAAAAAAACGTGCTACTAATATTATTGAAAATAATGGTACGCTAGATATGTTTCATGATTNATTAAAACAATACTATAAATCTCTATCTATCTAATAATTTATTTACCAAAGCATATAAGGGTTTATTGATAAATTAAAATTTAAATACTTATCTTCATTTGAAATTTCTCTAGTTATCCAATCAGGAATCTTTATATCCTCATTCTCATCTTCAAGTTCTATCTCTGCAATAATTAGTCCATTATTTTTACCATAAAATACATCAATTTCCCAAGTATGATTATCAGCTGGATAATAGTACCTATCTTTTTCTATAATAAAGTTTTTTGATAAAGAAAGAAGCTTATCACCATCATCATTTGAAATAGGGTATTCAAATTCTAATCTATTTATATTAGTTTTTTTATATTTATAAGTTAAAAAAAAGTCATCTTCAATTTTTCTTACTCTGAGAACTTGATGTTCATCAACCATTAAATAAGCTTGTTGGATTGTTTTTTTGCTATTAGGGAAAACTAACTTTTTTTTATCTACAAGGAACCTTCTCTCTATTTCTAAATACACTTACTTAATATACATAACCTTATGAGTAAGGTCACTTTTATCTGTTTGAATATTTAAGAAATAGATTCCTGTAGGGAGATAAGATGGTCTCCAGTGAATATCATGATATCCAGCATCTAAATTTTCATGTAGAATTGTATCTACATGTCTACCCATAATATCATAAGCAATAATTTTTACATTAGAATTGTTTGGTAATCCAAATTTAATTACAGTGCTAGGATTAAATGGATTTGGATAGGGATATGANAANTCAAAACGTTCTGGAATAGGAATGCTTTCGTTTAATTGAGATATAATATCAATACCTAAATCTTCCCATGGAAGAATATTTCCTACTGAATCAAGATCTATCATCTCACCTGTTTTATTAACAAAAANTTTAAATGTTGGGATATCTCCATCATTACAATANCCTGCAGTCATAGCTGTGCCATCATAACCCATCGCAGGAACATCTGTATATTTACCATCCCATTTTCGCGCACCTACAATAACATTATTATTATAAGCTACAATCCAGTCGTCCATAGATAAGGAGATATTATCTAATTTTAATTTTTCTATAAAGTAAAATGCTTGTTTTGATGACTGTTTAAATAGTAGCTCTTGAGGAATTTGAACTACTTTTTCTCTTTTAGTCATTGAATTTGATAATAGCATTTCTTGATTAGGAATTTCCCAACTAAAAGATAATGAATCATCTAATTGATTACGTAGCCAATAACCTTTATTTCTATAAAAAGCATCCAAGCTACCATACCATCCATCACTTAATTGAATAGCTGCAGCACCTTCTCCAACAATAGATACTATATTTTCTTCAAAATTATCTGGAAGGGCGTCTGTTACAGATACTCCATCTACTCCTAAATAAGAAATTAGATTATAATCTGAATGTATTATATACTCATATTCCTGAGGTGTAGGTATAGCTTCCTCGATTATATGATANAATGTATCAGATAACATATCTTCTTCATTTGGAGCTCTAAGCCAATATCCATTTGATGGTTGTATATCTATTAGACTTCCATACCATCCATCAGCTAATAATACAGATGCTAATCCTTCTGTAATAATTGAAGTAACTTGATTATTTAAATCAAACAATACACTATTAATAGAATTATTTTCGGGGATAGCTGAATAACTAATAAGGTTATACTCTGAATGCAATGGAATTACAAGTGTAGTAGGTCCTGATGCGTACTGAACATTTATGCTAAATATTTCAGTAGCAGGAGANNCATAATCTTCTCCTCCATCTTGAACTCTAAGTGTTATCGGACCAAAAACTCCACCACTCTGAGGAGTCCACGTTAAAATTCCTGTATTATAATCAATTTCCATCCCTTGNGGAGCATCAAATAGTAAATAAATAAATTCATCATCATCTGGATCATCTATCTCTATTTCATAAATATATTCTTCATTTTGNACTCCAGATATTGGTGCAGATGAAATGATTATAGGAGGATCATTTACGGCTGTTATAGAAATTGCAAAATTTTGAATAGCATATAATGCATCTTCATTTTCTCCATCAGATGCTTGTATAGATATATTTCCAGAGCTAAGGATTCCTTCTCCTGGTGTCCAAGTTAGTAAACCTGTATATTGGTTAATCTCCATTCCAACTGGAGATTCAAGTAATGAAAAATAAAATACATCATTATCTATATCTTCTACTTCTACTTGATAAACATACTCAACATCTTCCATTCCATTTGAGCTTGGAGTAGAAATAATAATAGGTGGATCATTTACCGGCTCTACAGTAATAATAAATTCTTGAATTGCTGGCAAATCAATTAAGGGGTCAGGATTTTCTATATCCCAAACAACTAAAGCAACCGTACCTGAGGATGTAATACCTTCTGTAGGGGTCCATGTTAAAAAGCCTTCACTGGAAAGAGTTAGCCCTTCTGGTCCTATTAAAAGATTATAATAAAATATATCTGAATCTGGATCAGAAACTTCTACTTGATAAGAGTACAATTCATCTTCATATGCAATAGTAGTAGGGGTAGAAATGATTTCTGGCCTATCATTAACTGGCTCTACTTCAATAGTAAAAGTTTGAGTAAATGGTAGAGCACCATCTTCTCCACCATCTTGTACAGTTACAATAATTTCACCAGAAGNAAGTTGTCCTTCTANTGGTATCCATGTAATTANACCNGAATCATTAATNTCCATTCCTTCAGGNAAAGAATCTANTTCATATGAAAGAGNNTCATTTTCTGGATCAATAGCTATGATTTGATAAGAATANAATTCATCTTCTATAGCATCNAGAATAGGNTCAGATGTAATAATGGGAGCNTCGTTTATAGGTAAAATCTCTAATGAAATANTTGATATATTAGATATTACTTCAGNNTCTGANGCATAGAAGGTNAATGAATCTTCACCAAAATAATTTAAATTAGGATTATANGTCGCNACTCCATTTACAATATCTATNGTNCCAAATTCTGGNCTTGTTTCTAAGTGAAAAGTTAANTCATCAAAATCAGGGTCATCTGCANTCANTAANATTACTTGGCTATTATCTTCATTAAATATAAANCTATCAGAGTAAGAAACTGGNGGATCATTAACATTNATAACTGTTAAAATAAATGACTCTTCATCAGAATANANNCCATCTGTAGCTATTACTATTACNTCATAATCNCCACTTATATTATCTTGACNCTGAAAAGAGATTTGAGAATCATTAATNGTATANNTAATATCATCTGATATAATTACTGATAAAGTAATATCATCTTGATCTTGATCTGGATCTGATACAATAATATTAATATCTAAAATTTCTGATTCTAAAACNTCCTGATTTGAAATTTCTGAAATTACAGGNGGATCNGGNTGAGGAATATANTCAATCAGAAAATTCTGATCTATATTATAGATTNCATCAGTTACTCCATAAGATATAGTCATCTCTCCATAAAAATTAAGTGGAGAATTAATAATTAATAAATTTCCTTCTACTGAAATAGANGNTTCATTAATATCAGATGATGCATAATAAGATAAATCATCACCATCTATATCTATAGCATTTAATATAATAGCAAAACTCTCATCCTCATTAACAGATTGATTTGAAATTTGAGTTAATTCAGGTGGATCAGGTTGTGCAATAACGGTTAATATAAATGAGGCATTATCAGTTAGCTCATCATCAGAAACTGTTGTATTGATTTCAATTTCTCCATTCATATTAGCTATCGGAGTTACAGTAATTATATTATTATCAATAGAATAGCTATCAACTTCATCTATAATATTAATAGAGTATGACAATTCATCACCATCAACATCTTCTGCAGTTAATGTAAATTCAAAAGTCTCATCCTCATTAACAGATTGATTTAAAACATCTGATAAAACAGGTGCATCATTTACTGGATTGATAGTTAATGATACTATAGCTATATCAGAGTTATATTGACCATCAAATGTCCTAAATCCAAAGCTATCTTCTCCATTAAAATCATTATTTGGCTGATACACAACTACATTTCCATTAATAGTCGCTGAGCCATTTGAAGGAGATGTATATATTAAATATGATAGCGGATCAAATTCTGGATCTGAACCTGTTAGGAAAATTGATATTGAATTATCTTCATCTAGTATTTGCTCTGATGCTGTTGCAGAAGGAGGATCATTTACAGATAGAACCTCTACTGTAAAAGATTGAGTTATTTCTAGTTCTCCATCACTAGCAGTAATAGAAACAGAGAATGGGCCAGACCATTGATCTGGTAATGGAATGATTGATAAAGAATTTTCAAGCACTTCAACATTTACAACATCATCATTTGTTGATAAAACATCATATGTAAGTTCATCATTATCTACATCAACAAAAAACAACTCTAAAGAAAGTTGATTNCCATTAGAATCTTCCGTAAGAGTTTGATNTGGAATTGGAAGATAGATTAAAGGAGCATCATTTTGAGCATTAATATTTATATAAATAGTTCCAGCTTCAGATTCTGAAATACTATTATCTGGGTTAATTACTCTATATGTAAATGAATCTTGTCCAAAATAATTAGCATCTGGAGTATACTCTATAGCCCATTGAACAAGATTACTTGAACCACTTTCTAATAATGAATATTCTAAAGAAAGATCTCCATTTAAAGGATTAGATAATATCTCAAATGAGGCCTCACTAGAGATTTCATTTAATACATCAAAACCGATAAGAGTAACATCTACTATCTCATCTTCTACAATATTAACATCTTGATCAAATGCAATAGGAGCCATATTTCTTGGTATCTCTCTACCAAATAAATTAAATGTTATTGTTTGAATTGTAGACTGTGACAGTTCATCTTCAGCTTTATAAAGGATCATATCAAAGAAAACCATTCCCTCTGGTGGAATATATGAAAAAATATTATTTCCTAATGGTTGAATTGTACCATTAAATAATGTTGCAACAGATTCAGAGCCATAATTCTGAGTAATAAAAGTAACTTCTAATTCATCTCCATCAATATCATCAATAGCTTCTGATAAGTCAAATTCAAATGAATCTGAATTTACTGAATACTCAATATCTATAGCTGTTGGAGAATCATTAATGGGAATGATATTGATATCAATATTTGCTATATTAGATTCAGATGTACCATCAAACACACTATAAGATAATTGATCATTACCATTATAGTTTGAGTTTGGGGTATAATCTATATAAGAACCGTTTATTGAAACATCACCATAACTAGGTTCAGATGTAATTGAATAGACTAAAACTTCAGGATCTGAATCTGGATCTGATGCTATTAAATCAATACTTACACTCTCATCTTCAGAGCTGGTAGATGATACATCATATGCAATTGGAGGGTCATCAATTTCAATTACTATTACCACAAATTGGTCTTGCACATAATACTCCCCATCACTAACAATAAAATCAACTAAAATTTCTCCAGACCAGTTAGGGCTAGGAGTAATCGTTATTAAATCATCACTAATCGAACCATATGCATAACCACTTGATATATAATAATCATAACTTAAATTTTCATTATCAACATCAAATACTGAAAAACTAATTTCCGAAACACCATTTTCTGATATCTCTTGATCTAATATAGGCTCTAATACAGGAGGATCATTGACTGGAGTAACTTCTAATTCAAAACTTGAAGAATCGGAGTATTCACCATCTGAAATTGTAACATTCATATTTAATGTACCAAAGAAATCAAGATCAGGGGTAACTAATAACTCACTACCATTAAATTCTATAGATGCATTAGATACTTCACTTGCAGAGTAACTAATTTCATCTCCATCAATATCTGAGGCAAAAACATTATAGGTAAAAGAGCTATCCTCATTAATAGACTGATTATCTATCTGCGAAATTTCAGGTGGATCATTTACTGGTAAAATATCTAGAATAAAATCTTGCGAATCAGAATATTCACCATCTGTAACATTAACGGTAACAACCATTTCTCCAAACCAATCTTGATCAGGTGTAATGGTTAGGTTATTATCTAACATAATAACTTCTCCATTATCAGAAATAGTGCTCCAATATGTTAAATTATCACCATCTACATCATCTGCATTAATCTCTAATATAAATGATGTGTCCTCTAAAGATGTTTGGCTAGCTATATCATTTATTTCTGGAGCNTCATTAACAGGCAANACATCTAAAATAAATTGTTCAGAATCAGAATACTCACCATCNCTAACATGNANATTNATTACTANAGAACCATTNTAATCTTGATNNGGTGTTANCAATAATGTTTGGCCATCAATAATAGCTGTAGCATTATCAATNTCATCTACANAAAAATCTAATACCTCACTATCAACATCAANAGCATTTAGAAAATAATTAAAANTTTCATCNTCATTTANACTTTGATTTAAAATACTAGATATAGAAGGTGGATCATTAACNGGTAAAATTTCAATTGTCAATAAAGCATCCTCAGAAAACAAGCTTCCATCTAATGCTCTATATCCAATNGTNAATTCACCATTAACATCTTGACTTGGAAGAATATTNCCTTCTANCCCNCTAANAGTNAGTACTCCAAAATCAAGCTCATCTAAAATCCAAACAGAAAGCTGTTCANNTGTATTATCNACATCNGANACANTAAATTCAAANGTATATAAATTATCCTCATATAAAGTNATTGATACATCNTCAGCAATAGGAGCATCATTAATTTCAANAATTGAAATAGAAATAATTGCAAGTTCAGATNNAAGCTCNCCATCATTTGAAACATATTCTATAATATCATTNCCNCTNTAATTAAGACTTGGNGTATATAGNAGCNCTCCATCTGTTATAGAAGCNGAACCATTAGAAGGAANNGANATAATTGAAAAAGTNANTTCATCACCATCAACATCATTNCCTGAAAGANAAATATTAATAG
>NZUX01000027.1:22966-28197 GCA_002703645.1 Fidelibacterota bacterium
TCTTCATCTAGCTCAGTAATTATATCATTTGCTNAAGGAGNATCATTAACNGNNCTAATATCTATTGTAGCAATAGCTTCATCTGAATAGAAAAAACCATTAAANGCCATAAATCNAAAGCTATCNTNNCCATTAAAATTTTGTGTCGGAGTATAAATGAATTCAGATAAGTTATCTGGATTTCCAACTAAATTACCATACAAGGGTGATTCAGTTATAATAAATGATAATTCTGAATCATTGGGGTCTATACCTGATAAAGTAATTATTAATTCTTCATCTTCTAAAGTAGAAAAAGCTAAATCAATAACTGTAGGGCTTTGACATGTGCTATTATCACCTTGACATACTCCACAATCATCAAGCTCAGCTATACCAAAACAAATTCCAGCACAATCTAAATTCTCATTTCCTCCATTGCATATACCGCAATCATCAATATTTAAACTCTCAATATCAATATTATAACAAAATGGCTCAGGATCATTACTACTTGATGACCATCCATCACCTGGATTACTACAAAATAGCTGTGGATCACCATATCCAAATCCATCATTATCAACATCTGCATAATATTCTTGAGGAGGATTTAAAAAACATCCACAACCAAGATCATCAGCATTAGGGGTATTATTACTAGTTCCACCAGAGCATACACCACAATTATCTAAGTCTGCTTCACCAAAACATACACCTGCACAATCTAAATCTGAATTTGGATCAATTCCAGTAGAACCACCACTACAAACTCCACAATCATCAATCATTGCTAATCCACCAATTATACCATTACAATCTGGTGATAAAACCATAAAATCATATACGTAATAGAAATCATTTATACCCCATCCCGTATAAGGGATTTCATCTGAACCTACAACCTCTATTATATTTCCATACTCAATTTCATAAAATTCATTTACAGATGCATCATAAAGTTTAAATGTTGGAAAGTCNCCTATATTTAAATATCCATCGGTCCATTGCGAGCCATCATCTCCCATTGCTGGAAGTGTAGTAAATGGTCCATCCCATTTAATTGAACCAACGCANGTATCATTTTTAAATACCCCTATCCAATCCTGAGTAGATAAAGATGCTCCATTATTAAACGATGCATTAACAATATAATAGAATGCCTGTAAAGTAGATTGGTAAAATGTAAATTCTTCAGGCTGGTCTGATTGAAAATCACAAGCTTCTAATCCTGTNGANCCTCCAACACATTGATCACAATCATCATAATATGCAAATCCAAAGCACTCATTATTACAATCTAAATCTGCATTNGGGANTAATCCAGTATCTCCAGAACTACAAACTCCACAATCATCAATTAACGCTGTACCTCCACAGCTATCATTACAATCAAAAAAATTAAATGTNCAATNAGGATAAGGGTCNTTACTATTTTCAGACCAACCNAATCCNGGGTTATCACAAAAATACTGNTCATCTCCATATCCAAGTCCATCNCCATCANTATCTGCATAAAAAGGTCCAAGATANAGTTCATTGCATCCACAGCCAACATCTAGATAGTTTTCTTNAAGTCCTGTGCTNCCACCAATACACTCATNACANTCATCAATAAAAGCTTCACCTCCAAGCTCNTGATTACAATCTCTAAATACAGAAATATTAATAACATAAAATGCTAAATCAGTNGACCAAGGATAAACAACAGATGGNACNGCATTATAAATTGCATCCTCNGAAGCATCATAAATTTTAAATGTTGGTAGCTGTTCATTCTGCATATANCCAACAGTCCATTGNGTTCCATCATCCCCCATAACAGGAACAGTGGTATACTCTCCTGACCATGCAAATGANCCAACACAAACATCAACAGATGAGCTTAATACTCCATCNCCATTAGCATCTCGACAATCATCTGTAAATGGGTTATCATCAATATCTTGACCTATATACTCACACTGCCCATCCATAGTTTCATCATATTTATTAAATGAGGCAATCCAATCTTCTCCTTCAACCAAAGGTTCTCCATCAATATCTGAATTGATAAAGAAATAAAAAGATTGATAAATAGATATATTAAAATCAAATTCTTCTGGNGCATCTTGTGAAAACAAAACACCAAAAGATAAAATTGATATTAATACATACGATTTNAANCAAAAAAATATAATATTTTCTANACCTTTACTTTTCATTATCTCCTCTATAGAACGGTATAATGTATAGGGTTTTATTCAAAAAAATCATGAGCTACATCACAAATTATTTAATATATGTAACTTTGTTTATTAGGTGGTTATTTGATGTGTTTATTTTTATGAAATAGCTCCCACTAGATATATGAGAACCTGGNCTCCATGATATATCATGCGTTCCAATACCTTTATNACCATTAAAAAGTGTTTCTATCTCATTTCCCAGNGTATCAAACACTGTAATACTAATATTATCTATTACATTTAATGTATAGGATATNCTAGTTGAAGGATTNAATGGNTTTGGATATACACTNACAATTTCAAAAGAATCGGGAATTGGGTTCTCATCATTACTTAAATTCTGAGAACTTTCAGCTANAAACATTACTTCTTCACAATCACCCCCTATATCACTACAATCTGGATAATAAACAAATATATTATTATTAAAAAATTCACCTAAACCAGTTTCGCTTACTAGAGAGTATGTCACTCCTTCTGATGAATCATAAAATTTNAAATTAGGAGCNTCTCCGTTTCCACAATAATAATCATAAATAGGATCTTGCGANGAAGTTTGNCCCATAATAGGAAGTGTGGTTGCTATTGCACCTGAATTTGTTGGAGAGTAACTATTATAATAAATCCATCCCACACAAACCTCGCATTGTCCATTTTCAAAAANACCTTCNGCAATATTAANACATTCACTCTCAGATATTTGATGAGTTGTGAATGCTCCTATAACATCACAAGNACTTGGATTAAGCATACAGTCTTCATCTCCAGATGAATTAGCAGTTCCAGAGCCATCTCCATATCCATCTATNANATTACCNNATNCATCTGTCATGGATACGTAATCTATAAAAATATAGAAAGTCTGCTGATCAGATTGAAGATAGCTCCACCCTGTATTTAATTCAGTAACAGAAAATAAATTACCTAACATAATAAATAAGCCTATTATTATAGATAATAATCNCCTCATCTACTTACCTTTCTTTTTAAGCTCTGCATCTATAATTCTTGAAAATGATGCAAGATCTCTACCTTGAGGCTCTTTACCAGCTACAAGAAATTTTGGAACAGCTAATCTAGGAATTCCAGAGTTTTTAAGCTGATTGATTTCTTTATCAATCTGAGCTTTAATAGCTGGATCATTTGCATCAGCTTTTAGTTTTTCAACATCTAGACCCATTGTNGCCGCTATATCTAAAGGCATATCTTCATTTGTTTTAAGTTTTCTAAAATCTTCCATTATTGCATGATACATTTCTTTNTATTTNCCCTGTCTATCTGCAGCTAAAGCATATTGTGCAGCTTTCATAGCTTGCTTATGAAACGAAAGTGGGAAATTTTTAATTAACACTTTAACATCATTTGGGTANTTCTTAAGTATGTCATCCACCAGACCGACGGATTTAGCACAGTACGGTCATTGAAAGTCCGTCCACTTAATAAGTGTGACTGGAGCATTTGGATTTCCAAAAGTGATAGAACCTGCATCTGCAATATCATATACTTTGTTAGGATCTGCTTTTGGTTTATCATTCTTCTTATTCGATGGCGGTGCTTTGGCAACATCAGCCATTTTCTTCTCAAGTGAATTTAATTTTTGAATAATAAGACTCTGATCTTGCTTGACCTTCTTAACATCTTCACTCAACGTTTTAAGATCACTACAGCTAAACAAGAAAAGTCCTATAAATAGACTAAGCATTGTTTTTTTCATCATTCTGTTTCCTTTATATCTAATAATTTTAATTTAATATATGTAGCTCATACAACAGAACCTCGTTAATTAACGAGGTTCTGTGTGTTACTAATATAATATATTTAAACTATGTAATTAAAGAATTACTTAACTAACATAATCTTTTGTGTATGAACACTATTTCCAGCAGCTAGTTTAACAAAGTAAACACCACTTGCATTCTGATTTGCGTTCCATACAACATTATATTCATTTGCACTTCTCATTCCATTTACTAATTCAGCTACCATACGTCCATTAATATCATAGATAACAAGACTTACATGCATATCTGCAGGTATGTTAAATGAAATAGTTGTGCTTGGGTTAAATGGATTTGGATATGAACCATTTAATGCTATCTCAGTTGGCATAGGTGTTGAACCAGATAAAGTGATTACTGTAGCACCATTATTAGACCAAGGATTGATATCACCAACAATACTCATATCATTTAAACTTCCATCTTCAGCTTTGAAAAGCTTGAATGTTGGTAGTTCACCATTTTCCATATATCCAATAGTTTCTTCGCTTCCATCATATCCCATCGCTGGAACTGTTGTGTAAGCACCTCTCCATGGCCATGAACCAACTACAACATTATCGTTGTAAGCTACAATCCAATCACCATCAGAGATTTCAATACCATCATAAGTAGCTTCTTCAATAAAGTAGAAACCTTGTAATGTAGATTGAGTATACTCAAACCCTTCAGGAATTATAGGCATTTCAAGATCTGAAATCTCGCTACGAGCATCACCTGCTACTGGAGCGTTATACTCAAACTCAATAGTATCAAAGCCTTCTAGGTTAGTAGTAAACCAGTAACCTTTTCCACCTCTTAGACCACCTGTCTCACTATCTGCTAGAGAACCTACCCATGCTCCAAATATATTAATTGCGGCAAGACCTTCACCTACAACTGCAAATGTATGCTCAGTTGCTTCCGTTGGAATCGCATCATTTAATGATTGAGTACTAGCATATGGGTATGATAATAGATTACTACCTTCTGCTAGAGTATAAGAAACTGAGCCTACAACATTACCTTGAACCTCAAACGGTTCATCATATCCAGTTCTAACCCAGTATCCTGCATCTGCAGAAATCTCACCTAAACTACCTACCCAATAGCCACTGTTATTAATAACAGCTGACACACCCTCACCGATAACCTGGTAAACAGATGAACCACCAAAGAATGTTCCTACATCTAAACCACCATCTGGTAGCGCATAGAAACTTACAAGGTTGTTACCTTCATGCAGAGAAATATCAACATCACAATC
>NZUX01000028.1 GCA_002703645.1 Fidelibacterota bacterium
GCATCTCCACCACATTCTCCATTACAATCAGTATCTATAATACAGTTACCATCACAATCAAAATTGTCTTCAGGATATTCACAAGATCCATCATCTATATTAGCGCTATCATTGTAGTTACATGCACCATCATCAGTACAACCAAAAACATCTTCCTCAATCATAGTAAGTTCTGATATTACAGTAAACAAATCTCCAAATTCTCCACCTGTTGAAATTGTAATTTCTGTCTCAACTTCAATACTCTCACTAACATCAAAAGCCTTTATAACTACAGGATTACCATCTATACCTCCATTTAAAATTGGACCATTAAAATCAGATAAATCAATAGACATGATTGCACTGATTTCAAGTTGAGTTCCATCCCAAATTCCGGCACCAACTAGCACTTCTCCATATTGGGGTGTTTGACCAGGATCTACAGTAGTAATAACACCACTAGCATCAAATACTCCAACTTCATCACCAACATCTAGTCCAGTAATTGAATCTTGAAGTATAATAAGATGTGACTCTCCTGTCTGATTCACTGTTACTTCAAAATGTTGTGAAAAAATAAATGAAAAACATAAAAAGCTTATCAATCTAGTAATCATAAAATGACCTCCAAAAAAATCTCCTCTGATAATAATTTTAATCTATTACCAGAGGAAATTATAATTTATTATAGTTAACAAGTGTTAACTATATCACATTATTTGACTAGCATTACTTTTCTTGTACCAATAACATCGCTTCCTACTATAAATCTAACGATATAGATACCAGAAGAGTAATTCCTTGCATCCCAAGTAGTTTGATAATATCCAGGATTAGCATACCCTTGACTAATTACTTCAAGAAGTTGCCCATTAGTATTATATACATCAATTCGATGGTTATCTGCATATTTCATTGACCATTCAAATGTTGTACTTGGATTAAATGGATTTGGATATGCATTTCCAATAGAAAATTCTTCAGGTAATGCTATATCTTCATTAGATAAACCATCTATAAATGGATTAACGAATGTTGCGCATTGTGATCCTGCCAATATTGGTTGTGCTAATGGATCTGATAATACAATATTATCAAAGCAAAGCTCAGTTTCAAAATCACCACTATTATTAGGTGTCACAGTTACATTCATTATAACTTCATTACCAGGAGGAACAATATCTCCTGTTAAGGAAAATCCTAGTAGGACCATACCATCATTTTCACTACCATTTACTAAAAAGTTAGATATTACACTAGTTCCCTGAACTGAAGAGAAGGTATAATTATCAGGATCATCAGTAATGGTCATTTGAAAGCCTGAAACATCAACTGTATTAATTAAAACTACATCAAATGTTGTATCGCTAGTCTGAACTAATGATAAATTAGCCTCATAAGCTACATCTACAAATGTACTATTACTGCTATAGAAGAATGCGTTACCCGCACTATCAGATAATGCTGTTCCTTCTTCACTTGTATTTAAACTAATTTCACATTGTCCGCCATCAACGCTATCATTTACTTGATAAGTTACCTCTATAATTTCACCATTACCAGCCGGAAGTACATCTCCAGTAAGACTAAACCATAGAATGGTTGCTTGTCCATTAAAATCAGCACTGAAAGAATTCAAATCTTGCCCCTCAAGTCTACCTAATCCATCAACGTTAACCATACTAACTGATTCAGGGGTATCTTGTAATACAATTTGAATACCTGCAACATCAGTAGGATTATCCATTGATACTACAACCGTAAATTCATCTCCTGGATCATATATCCCAGGAGCAATATCACCTAATGTAATATTTATAAAATCCATAGGTGAAGCACCTACTTCATTTGAGTACGCAGATTCAGTTTCATCATATTGAGAGGTTACAACATAATAATACATCACTCCATTGGTTAATCCAGTATCAGTATAACCTTCTTCATTACCTTCAATAGAAGTTATAAGTTCATAGCCACTACCACTAGTATTTGATCTATATAAATTATAACCTACAAAATCTTCTTCTCTATCACGCTCATTTGTATTTGAGGAGTCACTCATTAACCCATCACAATACCCATTTGGATCAGCACACTCAATTCCACAGTCACCACAATCACAGCCAAATTCTTCACATATTAAATCAACTCCAAAATTCACATCATGACAAGTTCCATCTCCAATAAAACCACCATCTACAAAATAGTCTACTTGGAAACAAACTCCGCTACAATCTACAATTCCTGATACCCCTGGAATAACTTCACAATCATCTCCAGGACCAAGTGGAATATCTAGCAAATCCCAACTTAAGTGAATTTCAGAGTCACCTGGCTCTGCAACCAAATTCTCTGGAATAGGAGCTTGAAATGGAATTGGTGTAGCTGATGCTTCATTAGAGTATCCAGATTCTAGTTCACCTGGGTCATATGTAGCTGTAGCTACGAAGAAATATTCTGTACCATTTTCTAGTCCTGTAACCGTATAAGAATAGGTAGAACCGCTGGTTGTTGTAATTAGACTATAGTCTCCACTTACAGTTCCCATATAAATATTATAATTTGTTATTTCTTCACGAGTATTAGTATTACTATTACCTGAATAGTCTGCAAGCTCACCAGTCAGCTTAGACATTGGATTTGGTGAATATGTATAATTATTTGAAACTCTATCATATCCACTAAAACCTTCATCTGACATAACACCACCGGTGCAATCTTCAGGGCCTGTCTCAGCTATAGCAATATCAGATTCTACAGGAGGATCTTGATTACTATTTGTTACCATAAATTGATATGGCCCTTCATTTGCTTCAAATCCATAAAATAATAATGTTGGGCCTTGGAAAACTCCAAAATTACCACCATTTTCAAAAGGAGAGTCTACACCCCAGTAAATATCAGTTACTGGACAATCGCCCTCCCAAGATAACTGAAAATAATGAGATGAAGTGCCATCTGTAGCATCATAACAAGGGTCTTCTATACCATCTCCATCAATATCTACTAAACCACTAACTTGGAAATTAGTGATTTCAGTGCATGGAACAGGTTCACCACAGTGACCATATGGGTCATCGCAATCAAAACCACAGTCTCCACAATCACAACCAAAATCTTCACAATCAAAAACAAAACCGAAAGAACCATCGTCACAGAAACCATCACCAAGCCAATCTACGCATGAATCACCTAAATCAGCACCACACCCCTCTAGTCCACATACTAGGCAATCATAGTTACTATAAACAGCATCATACGGATCAAATGCGGTACCAGCACAATCAACGCTCTCTTGAGAGCCCATAGGCTCTTGCCATGTAAGAGTAATTTGCTCATCTCCAGCAGTTGCCTCTAAATTAGAAGGCGGAGTTGCTTCAAATCCAGTTGTAATAGTAACTGATTCAGACTGATCTGACTGACCACCGCAATTAGATGCATTAACAGTATACTCATAAGTTGTTCCTGTTTCTAAGTCTTGGTCAAAATATCCAGGAGCGCTTACAGTTGCAACTGGCAATCCATTTCTAAATACTCTATAAGAATCAGCACCATCAGAAGCATTCCAACCTAAATCCACATTATTTATTTCAACAACTTCAGCAGTTAAATTTGTTGGCACATCAGGAATTGCTGGAGCATCTGTAGTTGCACTCGCTGAAGCTGAAGCACTTGACTCTCCTGCTCCATTAGATGCTGTTACTACATACTCATAAGTAGTTCCACAGTTAAGATCTTGATCAAAATATCCAGGAGTATTTACATCTGCAATAGCAGAACCATTTCTATAAACAGTATAAAAATCTGCATCAGAAGAGGCATCCCAACCTAAATCAATATTAGTAAGCTCTATAACACTTGCTATTAAATTCTCAGGTGCCATAGGAATATCAGGTGCACCACCAATAGCGAAGTAATCTTGTACACCAAATTCCATTTGAACACCAGCACCATCAGCAATGACAACTTCTGACAGATAAATATAACCATACATATCATCTGCATTATCAAAAGATATATCTATACTAGATAAAAGACCATACCCAGAACTAATAGTTGCTCCTGTAAATGAAAAACCAAGAACCATACCTGAAGAACTAGTAGATACCTCAAACCCTGAATCAGAAGCTGAACCTCCTGAAGCTGAGCCCAAACCAAAACTATCCACAGTAGATGTAACTCTAAATTCAAATCCCGCTACTGGTTCAAGATTAGACATATATAAATTTAATGTTCCAGTAGTTTCGCTTGTCTGATCAAAGCTATGAATCCAAAGTTCATTACTATCCCAGCAGTTATCTATATCAGTTTCAGCCCCATCGCATACTCCACAAACATCTTCTTCTGCAGTACCACCACACTCACCAGCGCAATCTTCTACCGCACCACCATCACATACACCAAAACAATCTACTAAGGCATCACCATTACATTCACCAGCGCAGTCTTCTACAGCATCACCATCACACTCACCAGCACAGTCTATAACTGCAGAGCCACCACATTCACCTAAACAATCTTCTTCATAAGCACATGAACCATCATCAATAACAGCATCTATGTTGTAGTTGCACGCACTTACATCTGTACAACCAAAACCTTCAAAGCAATCTCCCACTAAAACATCAACTGCTTCTCCAGCAGAATCTGAAAGGATAACATCTGAGAGACAAACAGATTCTCCTAATGAATCAAAAGAAAGAGTTACCAACACTCCATTATTTGGAGGTATTACAGCTCCTGAAAATGAAAACCCTAAAACAACACCTGAAGATGCATTCGTAGAAACAGCAAAACCTGCATCCGCAGATGAACCTCCACTTGCAGCAGTTAAATTAACACCTGTTACATTAAATTGGAACCCAGCAATAGGAGCTTCATTATTCATAAGAATATCAAGCGTTCCAGCATCTGGATCAACATTACTAATATCTAAGCTATATCCTTCTTGAATACATTGAGTAGGGTCTTGTTCTGTTCCGCCGCATTCACCACAAACATCCTCTACAGCAGAACCACCACATTCTCCTAAACAATCTTCCATAGCGCTACCATTACATTCTCCTGCACAATCTTCCATAGCACTACCGCCACATTCCCCTAAACAGTCAAGCATATTCATATCACAATCACAATAGTCATTATCAATACCTACAAACCAGCAACTACCATCATCTTCCACTGCTTCAGAATCATAGTTACATGCAGTCTCATCAGTACATCCACTAGCAACCTCAGACCATGCAACGCTTAATGCAATTCCATCAGGATCTGAAAAAACAAAATTTGATAAAGATTCTTCAGTACATTCAGTACTACCTAAATTCAATAAGCTCCCACTACTACCAGCAGGTATAGTTCCACCTGTAAATGAAAAAGCAAGAACAGTTGTTTCACTACCTGAAACAACAAAGCCTGCTGTATTTGAAAGATCTCCACCAGATGCGCTACTAGCACATCCATCATGGTTAAATTGATATCCTCCAACAGCTACACTATTATCCATATTTAGACTCGAGCTATCTAATGATAAGCATACATCTGTACCATCTGGACAATTGGAAAAAACAAATGAAAATAAAGACAGAATAAGAATTCCTGTCAAACATAAATTACGATTAATAATATTCATAATAACTCCTTGGTCAATTTAAAATTTTTATAACTCTCTCATCCGTCTACAACTTACGGAATCAAAAGGTATATAATGTAAACTTTTCTGTGTAAATATGTTACAAAAGAATTTATATGCTTTGAAGGCCTTCATCTAAATCAGAAATGAGGTCATCTACATCTTCAACTCCGATAGAAAGACGTAGTAATCCATCCGATATTCCAAGCGATTTTCTTTTTTCAGACGATAAAGAAGCATGAGTCATTTTTGCAGGATGACAAATTAGACTTTCTACTCCCCCTAAACTTTCAGCTAAAGCAAATATATTAAGTTGATCAATAAATTTGCTCGCCTTTTCAAAGGAGCCTAAATCAATTGATACCATACCTCCAAAGCCATAGTTACCGTTTGGATCTAGCTGTTGTTTTTTTGCCAACTCATGATGTGGATGGCTATCAAGTCCAGGATAATAAACCTTATTAATTTTTTTTGAGTGATTTAAATAATCAGCTATAGCTCTACCATTTTCATCATGTCTAGGCATCCTTAGATGTAGAGTTTTTATTGATCTCTGAGTAAGCCAACAATCAAAGGGACCTGGAACTGCTCCAATTGACATTTGAATGTAATGTAAAGTCTCACCTATTTTTTTATCATTGACAATTACAGCTCCACCAATAATATCACTATGTCCATTCAAATACTTAGTAGTACTATGAACAACAATATCTGCACCCAATGAAAGAGGTCTTTGGAAATATGGTGACATAAAAGTATTATCAACCGCTACAATAATATTGTTATCTTTAGCCAGTTTAGATATTTCACTAATATCTGAAAGCGACATCATGGGATTTGTTGGGGTTTCAATAAAGATTAATTTAGTATTAGGTTTTATTTCAGATTTAATACTACTAGTTAATGATGTATCTACCCAACTTGATTCAATTTTAAATTTATTCATTACCGTAGTTAATAATCTATAAGTACCTCCATATACATTGCTGGTAAGTATAACATGATCTCCACTCTTTAATAATTGTATAATTGATGAGATTGCAGCAAGGCCTGATGCAAATGAAACAGCATCTTCTCCTCCCTCTAATGAACATAAATTTTCTTCTAAATTAGTTCTAGTAGGATTTCCAGCTCTTGAATAATCATATATATAATCTCCAATTTTATCTTGTTTAAAAGTTGAAGTTTGATAAATAGGTAGTGATACTGCCCCATATAACTTTTCTGGTTTTTGGCCTTTATGTACCGTCTTAGTATTAAATTTTATTTTCTTATTCATATTCAACTATTCCTCTAATGTCCATCCTTCAGATTCNACTAANGGTTGAGCCTTTTTNCACTTTATAATTTTAGTTTCATCTCCTTTTCTAATNGTAACCCNCTCATTTCTTCCAATTTTATTATCATTAANAATAGGTNCNCTAGTTTGCCTTTGAGGTTGTGGNTGAGCAAAACCTTGATTNNCTTGNGGGNTANTTTGNGCATTTGAAGGTGGATTAATAAAACCNAAATCAGGAGAAGTNTTTTGCTTTGTTTTTAAATTTGAAGGCATATTTGNAGATGTNCTAATTGAAGAATCTTCNGCTTTTATTAAATTAGTTCTATAAACTTTTTTGATTGTTTCTTTGTTTGTATCATGCATCATTTCTCTAAACATAGAAAAACCTTCTTTTTTATACTCAATTAAAGGATTTTTCTGACCATAAGCCCTAAGCTGAATACCTTCTCTTAATTGATCCATAGAATATAAATGCTGCCTCCATTTATGATCTATNGTTGTAAATATCATTACTTTTTGAAAATTTTCAAAAGCTCCATCNGGCACTGAATTTTTTTTATAATCTAAAATCTCTTTAGCTTTATCNTTTATATGTTTTACTAATTTATCNGATTGATTTAAATCTGACTCTAAAGATGCTATATCTATTCCAAAAGTATCTANNACATCAACAGAAAGCTCATCCCAATNACANTCGCTAANATTACNAGTTTCGTTAGTATGNAATTGAATCATTTCATTAATATACTCATTGCTTATACTNGAAAATAATTTTGACACATTGTTATCATGNAATGCNAAATTTCTTCGNTCATACACCAANTCTCTTTGACTATTCATTACATCATCATATTCTAATAAATGTTTTCGAATACTAAAATTTCGAGCTTCTACTTTTTTCTGTGCTCTCTCTATTGATTTAGTAACCATAGAGTGAGTTATAACTTCACCTTCCTTTATTCCCATCCTATCCATNACTTTTGCAATTCTATCTGAACCAAANAATCGCATTANNTCATCTTCTAAGCTAAGATAAAATACAGACTCTCCAGGGTCTCCTTGTCTACCAGACCTTCCTCTTAACTGTAAATCTATTCTTCTTGATTCGTGTCTTCCTGTTCCAAGGATAAATAATCCTCCTGAACTTTTCGATTCATTATCTAGTTTAATATCTGTTCCTCTTCCTGCCATATTGGTAGATATAGTAACAGATGATTTATGCCCAGCTCTTTGTATAATTTCAGCTTCTCTTTGATGTTGTTTTGCATTAAGTACATTATGTGGAACTTTTGTTTTTCTCAACATTCTAGCTAATGTTTCAGATTCTTCAACAGATGTGGTACCTACTAAGACTGGCTGTCCTTTTGAAAACAATTCTTGTATTTTTTCAATACAAGCATTGTATTTTTCTCTCTTAGTTTTATAAATCATATCCTCATGATCTTCACGAAGAATAGGTTTNTTNGTATCAATTTCTACAACATCTAAATTGTAAATTTGCATGAATTCACCTGCCTCAGTAATTGCAGTTCCAGTCATACCTGCTAATTTTTCATACATTCTAAAATAATTTTGAACAGTAATTTGTGCCATAGTTTGAGATTCTCTCTCAATACTTACACTTTCTTTAGCCTCTATGGCTGCATGCAAGCCTGATGAAAATCTTCTACCATGCATAACTCGACCAGTATGCTCATCTACAATTAAAACCTTNCCATCTTTAACAATATAATCAACATCTTTTTGCATTAATGAATAAGCACGAAGCAGCTGATTAATTGTATGAATAATTTCACTTCTCTCTGCATGAGTTGATTGNGCTTCTTCTTTTTTTGCTAATTTTTCTTGAGATGATAAATTATTATCATTATCTACATCATGAAAAATTTCTCCAATATCTGGAATAACAAATTGCTCTGGATTTGAATTAGATAATCTTTCTCTACCCTNCTCTGACAAATCAATAATNCCACTTTTTTCATCAATACTAAATAAGAGAACTTCATCTATTTCTGACATTTTCTTCTCTCTTAAATAATTATTTTCAGTAGTTGTTATTAACTGTTGCACACCTGTTGTCTGCATTAATTTTAATAACTTTTTATTTTTAGGAGCTCCTCTAGATGAGATGAGTAATTTAATTCCAGCTTCTTCATCATTACTACCCAATAATTCTTCTGCTTCACCAACAATTTTATTAACTAAACTGTTTTGTTCTTTAATTAGACCTTGTATTTTATTTCTCCAATCATTAAATCTCTGATTTGATGATGAAAAATCTGCTTGGCCAGATAAAATCATCGGAGTCCTTGCCTCATCTATTAATACTGAATCTACCTCATCAACAATTGCATAAACATGATTTCTCTGAACTTGTTCTTCTGGCCTATAAGACATATTATCTTCTAAATAATCAAAACAAAATCTACTATTAACGCCATAAGTAACATCTTTACTATAAGCTTCTTTTTTCTGATCTCGTGGCATTTGGCTAAAAATACATCCTACTTCAATACCTAAGAAATTAAATAGATGCCCCATCCATTGGCTGTCTCTTTCCGCAAGATATTCATTTACTGTTACTACATGAACCCCTCTAGANGTTAATGCATTTAAAGCAATTGGAAGNGTTGATACTAATGTTTTTCCTTCTCCNGTCTTCATCTCAGATATTTTTCCTTGATGTAAAACTATTCCACCCATTAATTGAACATCATAATGAATCATATCCCATGTCATNGCTTGCCCCATAACATTAAATGTTGTTCCAACTAATCTTTTTGATGATTCTTTCACAATTGCAAAAACCTCAACCATTTTATCATCTAAAAATTTCTTTTCAATATCATAGAGCCTATCATCAATATCCTCTTCATCAATACCTTGGGATATNAATTCTTCTTTATTAGTCTTAATTAATTCAGATAATTCAATCTTTAAGTCGATATAATTTTTCTTAAGTTCATCATTACTTTTTTCAGTTAATGATTTTTGAAATTCATTAATAGATTCAACAATAGGCCAAATTACTTTTTTATCTTTACTGGATTTATCTCCAAAAATACCTTTAACAACTTTTGAAATGATAGACATTAGTTTTCTACCCTTCTTTCTTTTTTATTTAATTTTTCATTGAAAAAAGAATCTAAAATTCCGTTTACAAATGCACTGCTATCGTCAGTACTCATCGTTTTTGCTATTTCAATACCTTCTGCAATTGATACTTTTGGAGGAACGTGATCAATAAATATAATTTCCGCTAAAACTAATCTTAAAATTAATTTATCCATTAGAGTAATTCTAGCAGAATCCCAGTTTTGCGATCTTGAAACAATTTCTTTATCTAAAGATTGCTGATTTTTAATTGAAAATTTTGCAAGCATTAATGCATATGCTTGAATATCTTTTTTGTAGGAATCTAATTTATTTTGAAAATCTTTTATAACTTCAATAATCTNATCAACGCTTTTACTNTCTAAATTATCTTTAATATTTTCTAGAGTTTTATCAAATGAATTGGGGAGTACCGATAGAGCTATATCTGTATAATTATCAAACCCTGATAGCAATTCATGCTTCTTAGAAAAGCCATTTATGGCTGTATTAAAATCAAATAAATCACTAAAAAATGTATCCACTTCAATATTTGAAACTTCATTTGCATATAAAAGCTGTAGAGCTAATAATCTTGAGCTCCTTTTCTCCTTACGATTCATTTTTTCAAACTTGGGCATTATACCTATCTTCCTTTTAAAATTATCTTTCTTCTATCTGGAAGATANAATGATTTTAAGCTTGCAACCTTATGAATTCTTTCNTCAGCTTTTTGGTTAGAAGCTAAATTTGTTGTAATACCATCTTTTTCAGATTTATAAAATATATCCATAAGTATATCATAAATTGCNTCTGCTTGACTAAATGCTCGATCTTTATTNTAACCTTCNAATTCATTATANACATTAATTAATCCACCTGCATTAATAGTATAATCAGGAGCGTATAATATTCCTTTTCTCATCAAATCTTCACTATGCTTTTTAGGATTTTTTAAAACATTATTGGCNGCTCCNGCTATAATACTACACTTTAATAATGGAATTGTATCATCATTAATGGTAGCNCCTAAAGCACATGGNGCGTAAATATCAACATCTTGATTATATATATCATCAGATGAAATNCTAATTACTCCNTATTTATCTATAGCTTCATNAACAAGTTTTTTATCTATATCATATGCAAAAATTTTCATTCCATCATTAGAAAGATATTTCACCAATTCCATNCCAACGCTACCTAGCCCTTGAACTGAAATTGATAGACCTTCTAATGAATCTTTCTTTAATTTAAATTTAACTGATGCCTTTATACCAAGATACACTCCAAATGCAGTTAAAAGAGAAGGNTCTCCACTNCCNCCAAATGANTTAGATATTCCTGTTACATANTTTGTTTCCATTCGNACATAATCCATATCCTTAATNGAAGTTCCAACATCTTCTGCTGTAATATATCGACCACCTAATCCNTCTATAAATCTTCCAAAAGATCTAAATAATTCTTCNGATTTNTCTAGCTTTGGATCTCCAATAATAACAGCTTTNCCACCTCCAAGATTAAGTCCAGCTATTGCAGCCTTNTAGGTCATNCCTTTTGATAGTCTCAANACATCTATTAAAGCTTCCTCTTCAGAAGAATAATTCCACATTCTACATCCCCCTAGCGCAGGACCTAATACCGTATTATGTATNGCAACTATACCTNTTAGNCCTAAAGTAGGATCGTGAAAGTAGGATACTTGCTCATGACCTCTTTTAACAATTTCTTCAAATACCATTATTTTAATAACTCCCTAGCAATTACAACTCGNTGTATCTCAGAAGTTCCNTCATAAATTTGAGTAATCTTAGCATCTCTCATNAATCTCTCTACCCCTGTTTCTTTAACATAGCCATATCCTCCATGTATTTGAACACACTGAGTAGACGATCTCATAGCAACTTCAGAGCAAAATACTTTTGCCATAGATGCAATATGCCCATAATTAACACCTTCATCTTTTGCTTTTGCTGCCTTATATATCAATAATCTAGAAGCTTCAATTTCCATTGCCATATCTGCTAATTTAAATTGAATACCCTGGTTAGATGCTATTGGCTTATTAAATTGAACTCTTTCTTTAGCATATTTTATAGAAGCTTCAAGTGAAGCNTGAGCAATACCTAGNGCNTGAGAAGCNATACCAATTCGNCCNCCATCAAGTGTAGATAGAGCAATTTTAAACCCATCACCTTCATTTCCAATTAAATTTTCTTTTGGGATTTTNACATTATCAAAATACAATTCACAAGTATCAGACGATCTTATTCCAAGTTTATCTTCAGGTTTTCCTGTATCAAAGCCATCAAAGGTTTTTTCAACTAAAAAACATGATATACCTTTATGGCCCACGCCCTTTTCAGTTAATGCAAAAACAATAACGTAATTAGCATTAATACCATTAGTTACCCAGTTTTTTGTACCATTAAGTATGTAGTTATCTCCATCTAATTTTGCAAATGTATTCATATTAGATGCATCTGAGCCNGATTGTGGCTCTGAAAGTGAAAAAGCTCCTAGTTTTTCTCCTTTAGCTAATTGCACTAAATACTTGCTTTTTAGATGATCTGATGCATATTTCTGCAATAAATAGCAAACTAATGAATTATTAACAGACATTATCACCCCTGCAGAGGCATCAACTTTTGAGATTTCTTCCATTGCAATACAATAACTTATAGTATCTAAGCTGCTTCCACCCCACTTCTCATCAACCATCATACCCATAAAACCTAATTCTGCCATTTTAGACACTTGTTCTGTAGGCCATATTTTATTTATATCACGCTCAACTGCGCCATCTAATAATTCATCCTTAGCAAAATCAGCAGCTGTTTGCTTAATAAGTTTCTGTTCTGTTGATAAATTAAAATCCATATTTTTAATATTTATAAAATCCTTCTCCTGTTTTTCTTCCTAATTTTCCATCTTTACACATCTTAACTAACAATGGACATGGTTCATATTTGGGGTCTCCATTAAAACCCTCTTTTAAAACATTCATAATTGAAAGACACACATCAAGCCCAATAAGATCCGCAAGAGTCAATGGTCCCATTGGATGAGCCATTCCAAGCTTCATTATAGAATCAATTGATTCTTTTGTTGCGACCCCTTCCATTAAAGCATATATCGCTTCATTAATCATTGGAATTAATATTCTATTAGATATAAATCCAGGAGAATCTAAACATTCAATTGGTTCTTTCTTAAGATTTATTGCAGTTTCTTTTATAAAATCTAAAACCTTTAAATCTGTCTGTTTTGTTTTAATAACTTCAACAAGTTTCATTATAGGAACAGGATTCATAAAATGCATACCTATAACTTTTGAAGGTCTTCTGGTATTATTTGCTAAGGTATTAATTGATATTGATGAAGTATTAGAAGCAAGCACACAATCTTCTTTTGCAATCTCATCTAATTGAGAAAATATAGAATTTTTAATTTTTATGTTTTCTGTTGCAGCTTCAATTATAAGATCTCTATCATTCATATCTTTAAGATTAGTAGAAGTTGAAATACGATCTAGAGTTTCTTTTAATTGATTTTGATTAATAATTTCTTTTTTTAGCATACGATTAAGATTTTTTCTAATTGTATCTAATCCTTTGGAAAGTAAACTATCATTAATATCATGTAATAGAACAGAATATCCATTAGCTGCAAAGCTATGGGCTATACCATTACCCATTGTTCCCGAACCAATCACTCCAATTTTCACTAAGATATCCTTTCAATTAGCATAGATGAGGCCTCTCCACCACCAATGCATATTGATGCTAAGCCTAAAGATTTATTTTCATTAATAAGTGAATTAAGTAAAGTACAAACAATCCTTGCTCCCGAAGCTCCAATAGGATGTCCCATAGAAACAGCTCCCCCATATGTATTCACCTTATTAATATCTAGTTTCAATTCTTTAATTGCAGCAAGAGCAACAACAGAAAAAGCTTCATTAATTTCAAATAAATCAATATCATCTATATTCATATTAGCTTGGCTTAATAATTTTTTTGTTGAATATATAGGAGATGTTGTGAACCACTCAGGACTTTGAGAAAATGAACAATGCCCACTAATGCTAGCTAATGGTTTTAAGCCTAATTTTTTTGCTCTACTACTAGACATTATAAGGCATGCGGCCGCTCCATCATTTATTGTACTTGCATTACCTGCAGTAACTGATCCATCTTTTTGAAAAACTGATCTAAGTGTTTTTAACTTATCAAATGAAACCCTATTAGGCTCTTCATCTATATCAACTAATACAGTTTTTTTTCTATTCACTATTTCTACTGGAGAAATTTCATTATTGAATTTTTTAGTGCTAATGGATGCTTGAGATCGCTTATAAGACTCAATTGCATATTCATCTTGCTCTTCTCTTGAAATGTCGAACTTGGTTGCACACATTTCTGCACAATTACCCATATGTTTATCATTATAAACATCCCATAGTCCATCAACAATCATTCCATCAACAATTTTNCCCTCACCTAATTTAGTNCCTGTTCTAGAGTTTAATAGGTANTGAGGGGATAANCTCATACTCTCCATGCCACCTGCAATAATNATTTTATCTGGNTNATTTTTAATNAGTTCATCAGCTAACATTAATGCTTGNAGTCCAGAGCCACACATTTTNTTAATTGTAAGACANTCTACNCTTTCTGATAGCCCNGCATAAATAGCTGCTTGTCTAGCAGGAGCCTGCCCCACTCCAGCTGATAATACATTNCCCATTATAACTTGANNAATTTCTGNTTTATCTATTCCNGCNCTATCNATAACTCCTTTAATTGCTANAGCTCCAAGATTAGAAGCAGATACNGAACTTAAAGAACCAAGAAATGATCCTATNGGNGTTCTTTTGAAGGAAANGATAACATTAGACATTTTTTNTCTCCTTAGAGTTTTCACTATCTGAATATGCAGATATTATTTTTTTTACTAAAGAATGTCGAACNACATCTCCAGANTCAAATTCAACNAAAGATATNCCCTTNACACCTTTTAATACGTTAACTGCATCTATAAGACCAGATTTATCATTAGGGGGNAANTCTATCTGNGTTATATCTCCGGTTATGATTGCCTTTGACGTTACNCCCAATCTTGTTAAAAACATTTTCATCTGCATTTTAGTAGCATTTTGNGCTTCATCTAGTATCATAAATGAGTTATGGAGTGTTCTTCCTCTCATATACGCNAATGGTGCAATTTCTATGATNCGTGATTCTAAATATAATTTTAATTTATCTTTTGGAAGCATATATCTCAANGCATCATAAATAGGTGTAAGATATGGNTCAACCTTATCCTTTAAATCACCNGGTAAAAAACCTAATCTCTCACCAGCNTCTACNGCTGGACGAGTAATAACAATTTTTTCTACCTCTTTATTTTTNAAAGAAGAAACAGCACTTGCAACNGCNTGNTATGTTTTNCCTGTTCCTGCTGGACCAATNGCAAAAACAATATCATCTTTTAATANTGACTCTAGATATAATCTTTGNCCTTTTGTTTTTGCAAAAATAGGTCCCTTNTGGGANTGTAAAACAACTGGGTTNTCCATAGATAAAATTTTATCTTCATCAATATGTTGAGAAGATAATAAATCATGAATATCATCTATATTTAAAGTACCTTGCTTNTTTATTAACGTAAGCATNTTTCTAACAACTATCTCGATATCTTTAATCTCATCTTTTTTACCATCGACATTCATTGAACTACCTCGCACTACAATTTTAGAACTAAAATGCTCTTCTAATACCTTAATATTTTGGTCATTTAAACCAACAAATAATATAGGATCAACGCCAGCAATATTAATTTTCTTTTTCATGAATTAATTGAGTATTGGTATTTCNNNCTCAAAGAGAGCNAATGGTTTANNAAGAATAACAAATATTATATAAATAACATACATTAGAGTAAAAGTTACAGAGTTTGTTACTATTTACAAATTATTTCTTATCAGATTTTATAGATAAACCTAATTCATCAAGTTGGTCTAAATAAACTGGAGATGGNGAATTATCCATCANCGANATNGCTGAGGTTGTTTTTGGAAATGCAATCACATCTCTAATTTGATTNCATTCTGCTAACAACATAACAATACGATCTAGTCCGAAAGCAAGTCCTCCATGTGGTGGNGCACCATATTTAAATGCTCCCATTAGAAAACCAAACTTCTCATTAGCTTCATCTTTTTCAATCCCTAATAAATCNAAGACTNTAGATTGTAATTCTCTATCATGNATNCTGATAGATCCTCCGCCNAGTTCATANCCATTCATAACAATATCATAAC
Organism: Fidelibacterota bacterium; assembly: GCA_002703645.1. Classification (GTDB taxonomy): domain Bacteria; phylum Fidelibacterota; class Marinisomatia; order SCGC-AAA003-L08; family D37C17; genus TMED161. The sequence goes on from NZUX01000028.1 coordinate 16,315, forward strand.
CNANAGAATTTATTTTTGAAGGNTCACTATCAAATAAATGTAAATCATTCAAATCTGGAGAAGTNAATGGNTGATGAAGAGAATCCCAACGTTNATGNTCATCATTCCACTCAACAAGNGGAAAATCAACAACCCATAATGGACACCAAGCATTTTNATCAATTAAGTTCTCTCTTTCTNCAAGCTTNAATCTAAGCGCTCCAAGAGAGTTNTAAACTATATCTTTCTTNTCACCTAAAATAAAAATAATAGAATTATCTTCTANTTTTAANTCNGAAATAATAGAATTTTTAACNTCTTCCGGAAAGAACCTACTAATACCTCCATCTAAATTTCCATTAGAATACTTCATCCAAGCTAAACCTTTTGCTTTATAATATGTCTTAAGATAATCTGTAAGCTCATCAATAACTTTTCTACTATAGTTTNCACTATTTGGACAGACTANNGCNTTTACAATACCTTNTGTTTTAAGTATATCCTTAAAAGTATTAAACTCAGATTTAACTATATAATTAGAAAACTCTTGNAGCTCCATTTCAAATCTTAAATCTGGTTTATCAGATCCAAATCGTTCCATTGCNTCATTATATGTTATGACTGGGAACTCTTTAGGCAAATCAACCTCTANAGATTGCTTCCAAATATTTCGNACTAAACCTGTAGCCATTTCAATTACATCATTNTGATCTACAAAAGACATTTCTATATCAACCTGAGTAAATTCAGGTTGCCTATCAGCNCTAAAGTCTTCATCNCTAAAACATTTACATATCTGAAAATATCGATCGAATCCAGAAACCATAAGTAGTTGTTTATATGTCTGAGGAGATTGAGGAAGTGCATAAAATCTTCCTTGATGTATTCGGCTNGGNACTAAAAAGTCTCTTGCNCCTTCAGGTGTTGACTTCATTAAAATTGGAGTCTCAACTTCAATAAAATTATCATCTGACATGTATTCNCGAATTGATTGTGTAACCTTATGCCTTAAAACAAAATTTTTCTGCAAATCCTCGGTTCTAAGTTCAAGATAACGATACCGCAATCTATGATCTTCCATAGCAGAATTACGATCGTTAATATCAAAAGGAGTGGGCTCTGATTCATTATATACTACAATTTCGCTAACCTCAACATCAATTTCTCCTGTAGCTATATCTTTGTTTACAGCCTCTTCTGGCCTAGCAACCACAATACCTTTAATACCTATAACATCTTCTAAACCTAATTTTTTTGCAATATTAAATGCATTTATTTGATTTTCTTCATTAAAAANAATCTGAGTTTTTCCGTATCGATCTCTTAAATCAATAAAAATAAGCCCACCTAAATCTCTACTTTTAGAAATCCATCCATTTAAATGAATTTCATCACCCACATTTGTTTTATTTAATTCCCCACAAGTATGCGTTCTTTTAATCAACTTTATCTCCTTTTGTAGAAAGTAAATTTACAGCCAAGGAATTAGATATCCAAGGTTACGCCTANANCCTAATGAAAATTCAAATGCATNNGTTTTATTNTTTANNNCATNNTTNNCTACATTATTACCNGCCATAANNGANTCNCCTTNAANGAAGAANGGTTTTCTAATTGANATTGATANTACNCCATTNNTAGTAGGCCAAATTCCTCCAATTGAAGGAACTAGCATTTTAGATTCAGAATTAGGTGTAGGATTATCATCCCATTCAGATTGATTGAAGCCAACAAAAGATAATCCGAATAAGTACCCCCCCGGTAGTAGATTAAATTTAGTTTCATCATAAGATTGCCTTCCTATAACCAAGCTTGTCACTACACTATAACTCAATCCAGGTTTATACCCATAATCATTTACTTCTATTGGTATATCTAAACCAAATACAGATCCCATAAACATAGGGTTTTTAGTTTGTTTATAAAATATTTGAGTTTCTAGCGATGCATTGTATACCCCGTTACTTAAACTAAAATGTCTATGATTATAATCTCCAGAAAGCCATTCATTGTCATCATTTTCATTAGAAGGTGAACTAAATGGATCTGATAATAAAGTTGCTTTTGATGGAATTGTAAATCCAATACCATGATATATTCTGAATCCTTCTTTTAAGCCCACATCTTTTTGAAGATATTTAATTAAAATCTTTGTATCACCTAAAATACCTCCTTGGGCCTGTTTTTCTCCATTTGGTTTAATATAATCAGTCGATGTGTTTTCGCTTCGATGATGTATACTGGGTTCATCCCTCTGCCAAACCATTTCCCTTATGCCTATTTGCTGAGATAAAGTGATATTTATATAATCATTAATACCTACTGTAATTTTAGGATTAAACATTAATGTATTTAAAATACCTTCATGAATAAAAGGCTCATATGGAAGCTCATCATGAGACCATAATATATTTTGAAAACTTAGATCAAAATTAATCATGATTTCACCTGGATATAAACCTACTCCTTGAGATGAATTGCCGACCGGCAATGAAGGGTTACTTCACATTGCTCATTGAGGAAATAAAACTCCTAATAAAAAACTTAAAATGAATATTCTTACAATCATCAATTTCATATTTCTTTAAAAAGGTAAAAACATTTTAGTTTTAGATTTATAATCTTCAAACTCTTTATGTCTTGATAATGATTTATCTTTTTTAAACATATTAGGTACCCATATTACTAGAATAAAAAGAAGAAGGATAATCATTGGTATCCAATGCAGCGAAAGCAATGCAAAGGATAAATAAATTAAAAATTCTCCAAAATAATTCATATTTCTAGACTTATTAAATAAACCATCCATAATTAAATGCTCTGGATTTAATTTCAGGGCCGTATATTTTTGCATATCTGAACTAAAATGTAAAAAAACACCTATCCCAAATAAAGATATGCATAAAGATATCAACCATAATGGAACAACAACCATATCTCCATTATTAAAATATCCGGAAACTATGATCCATGGGGCAATCCAGTAGAGTGAAAGTCCAATTAAAATAAATAATCCATATGATAATCCTGAATTAGCTTCCCATGATTTGTCTGGAAAAATTTGGCTCTTTAAAACCCATAATATTCCATATGTTCCATGTAAACCTAAATAAATCCAAATTGTAGTATTGCTATGTGCTGAATACCAATTGATAAGAAATAATATATATAAAAATGTAATACCTTTATGAAAATCAATAAAATATTTTTGTTTCATTATTTATCTAAAAAGTTAAATGTTATTTTCTCATCTAAATCTGGATGAATACTTTTTGATACGGGGCAGTGCTCTGCTGCTTTTTGAAGAATTTTTTTATCTTTTTCATTTAATTTTCCATTAATATTAATAATAATGTCTATTGCGCTAACTCTTCTTGGATTTGTACCCATTATTTTATTGATATTAACTGTGCTGCCATCAATATTCAATCCATGAGTTTGCGCTGTGATACCCATAATTGTAAGCATGCAAGAGCCTAGAGAAGATGCAAAAAGATCAGTTGGTGAAAAAGCCTCACCTTTTCCATTATTATCTATTGGGGCATCTGTTATAATAACATCACCTGATTGACTATGAGTTATCTGCGTTCTTAAATCACCATTATATACTATTTTGATATCAGACATTAATCTAATAAAATATAGTTTAAGATTAAGATAATATCTGAAATATCAACATGGCCATCATGATTAATATCAGCATATTCATAATTAATAGATTCAGATTCTCCAAGTATGAAATTAACCATGATTATAATATCAAAAATATCAATGTTATCATCAATATTTAAATCACCATAATTAATATTTCGGAAATATCCATCTCGCTTAAAATTCCCCCGAAATATATTCCAATACCCATAGCTCACACCTAATTCTTTGATATCAAATACTGCAAGACCTTCTCCTGTTCCAGAAAACACTTCAAGGTCTCCATCAGAATCTAAATCATAAATTAGAGTAGATCCTGTATACGGGAATGGGTAATCAAATGGTTCGCTATAATAGCTACCATCCATATTTAATATATATAGTTTACTATTATCTGCACCTACCAATAGCTCAGGATTTGAATCTGAATTAAAATCAGAGAAAACCGGCGATGAAATAATATCAGATGGAAGCATAATTGGCCAACCCTCAATAATGGAGCCATCTATATTAACTGCATATAAATATCCATCATCATTACCAAATACTATGATAGGGGTATCTCCATTAATTGATAAGACTGATGGCGAAACCATTATATCATCAGAAGTCTCTATTGAAAAAATAATTTCCCCTAAATCATTAATTGCATAAAACGTACCACTTTTTGTAGCCGCTAAAATCATTTTTTCTAAACCCGTATCTAATATTGTTGGTTCTGCTCTAAAATCTCCATCACCTTCAAATGGAAATCCATCTGCAATACTTCCATCATCATATACTAAATATATATTCTCACTATCCGTACCAAAAACAATATCTGCTTTCCCATTATTATTAAAATCTGCTAATGCTGCCCCTCTTTTTATTTTCTCACCAATGGTTAATGGGAACCCTGGAACATCTGAACCATCAGGATTAATAGCATAGAGCTTATTTGATGAAGTAGGAGAGGCATAGGACCCAAGAATAATTTCAAGTTCTTCATCATCATCAATATTACCTAAAGCTGGAGTTGCTGTTAAATATTTTCCGGTATTATATGAAAATTGCTGAGATCCATCAGAATTAATAATATGGATTTTTTTATTTTTTGAACATGCAATAATTTCCATCTCTCCATCATTATCTATATCAGCAACAGAGGGAGCCCCCCATATCTGGTCTTGAAGATCAAATGGAAATCCTAAAATTGATTCTCCGAATTGATTGACTGCATGTAGCCTACCAACATAATCACCAAAAATAATCTCTTTAAATCCATCTTGATTCAAATCTACAATAGCAGGAGAAGTCAATACCTGACTACTAAGGATATATGGAAAACCATTTTGATATAAATTAATATTTAAAGAACGCTCATAGGTTTTAGTGAAGGTCAATTCATTAGAGTAATTATCAATATAATTACAATTAATAGTAATATTAAAAATAGCATTCCCAAGGGATATATCTGAATATATATCCATTGGAATTAATGCTGAGAATTGACTACCAGGTTCAATTGATTCAAAGTATGAAAATTCTTGTATAGGAATATTTATTCCATCAGAATTAGTTGAAATTATAACTTCCTGGCTTGATGCAATTAATTCTATTGATTCATTAATAATATCTACAGCAATATCAATAGATTCTCCAGGATTAGCAACACCATCACCATCGCCTCCCTCAGCATCATATATCGTTCCAATTTGAGTATCCATAACTAATAAATTATTCAGTGGTACTGACATAGAACCTGCCTGGAGAATTTCATCATTAGTAAAAGATTGTACCAATGCAATAAATTTTATCTGATTAATATCCCAATTAGGATCTATTAGCACTGAAGATGTATAGGTTTGTGTATTTATATCAAAAGATACATATTCATAATTAATAACAGAGCAAAAATAATCATCATCTTGAAAAGACGATAAAATAAAAACTACTTTATTGTTAATTGTATCAATATTACCTGTAACATCGATACTTACTTCCATATTAATCTGATCTCCAATTATATCTGAGGAGAGAGACATAGATAGAGGGCTACTTAAATTATTCACAACATTATACCTGGTTAGATATGTATTATACATATCTCCACCACCCCCAGATACTCCCAAATATCCACCAAATTGTGCTAATGGAAGTCCACTTCCATTATACATATTAAATCTATTTATATACCCTGGACTTGCATATGGGGTATCTCCTTGCCAAATTAAAGGGATGAAATTGGGTTGATTATTATATAACTCACTAATACCAGCACGGGCATCAGGACAATAAGGTCACCATGATTCTGTAAAAACTTCTCCAACAACAACCATTTGTTCAGATAACACAATGTTAGATAAAATCATTAAACTGAAAATGTAAATAAATTTATTCATTACTCTTCCTCAATATTTTCTATTTGATATAATTTCTCATCTTTAATGTAAAGCTTTTTACCAAATTTATCATAATTCCAAACTTCAGATTTACTTAAAGATGAATCTAAGAATTTAATATTATCTGGCATACCAATTAATTCAATTATTTTATCTTTAGTCATACCAATAATTAATGGGTTTTTTGCTCTACCTTTAGTCTGATTTTTTTCTAATAAGTAGCCAATAGTCTCATGTGTTTTCAGATAATCTAAATCATCTATAATATTTTCAAATTCTTTTATTTTTAATGATAGAGGCTTTGATAATTCAGGAACAATTTCTATGGCTTTTTTTAAAAATCCTATAGCTAAAAGATATTCCTTATTATTTTGATATTTATTAGAATTATCTAAAATATCATTAACCAAGATTTTTAATCTATAGTTTACTAGATTCTCAAGATCAGGGTCATAAGATAGAGTAACTTTATAATATTCCAGTGCATCATTTAATAAATTTGACTCGTGCAGCAATGTTGCTTTTTTGAAAAATAACTTACCCTTCAAAATATTCACATCATCAATAACAGAAGAAGAAGTATCAAGAGCCTTATCTAATAGTTCTTCACATTTTTTCATTGGAATATTATCAAAATTATTAGAAATATAATCAAGAATCTCATTTGCTAATTCTTCTCTTTTAAAATTTATATCTAATTTTAAATTCTCATCTGCTTCTAAGTAAGCATCATTAAAGCGCATTATTGCTTTATCAAGATTTTCATCATTTAATTCATTGATTCCTTTTTTATAGTTTTGATATGGTAACTGTGTTTTACAAAAAGCTAACATTTTCTTTGCTTTCTTAATTTTACCATGCTTAGGATATGTTTCAATATATTCCTCAAAAGCAGGAATTGCAGATGCATAATCATTTTGAAGCATCATAGAAAATGCTTCGTCTCCAACTGTACGATTTCCACCTAATGCAACTCCAAATGTAATATTAAAACTAATACCTCTTATATCAAATCCAGTAATTGGTGAAAATTCATATTTATCATCTAAATTAATAGCTGTGGTTCTAATCCCTTTTATTTCTGCACCATAATATAAATTATAACTTTTAGGTCTATCTTGATTCTGAATGATTTTTTTTATTCCAAATGATAATGTTTCACTAATCCCATTACCATATAAATAATTCTTATTTGCATCAGATGTTTTATATAATGATATCCTTGAAAAACCAATGGAATGATAAAGATAAGGAATTAACAACTCATTAAATTGCCAATTAATAGTAGTATTAATATTAAAATCATGAATTTTTGGATAAAATTTATAAGCATAAATTGGATTTTCTGGATTTGGATATATCATCATATTTGGAAAATCTGGTTGATTAATCATATTAGATATTCTATATCCTAAACCAAATTGAACATCAATAATATTCTGAGGAAGTATCCAAAGTAAAAAATTAGTTTTAACAATATCAAGTTCAAAAAATAAGCCCCTACGATCTTTTAAATTTGAAAGAAAATCATTAGATAATACATGGGTAGAATCAAGCTCTAAAGGGTGCTTATTAATATTTCCTCCAAATAAAGGAAATTCATTTAGATAATCTGAACCCCCATAGTGAAAATATCCAGCTCTAATTTCAAATGGAGTAAATACTATCGGATCTCGATATATCATTCTCTTTGAAATTTTATTCCATGAATAATCAAAAATATTAGTATTCCATGATTCTTGCGCAAAAACAAAAGTCATATTAATTAATAATATTGATATTAAAATTTTCATAGTACCTTAATCTATTAAATAATCCGGTTTATCCCAACGTAACTCATTGTAAATTCATTTCAATTATATATGTTTAAAATGTATTTTATATGTATGAATTATATAATCAAAATTATTTTCATTATCATAATAAATTTAGGATTGTTTGCATCTAATCCAAAAGCTGGCTCATTCTCAATAACAAGAGTTCACTATTCTGGTGGTGGTGACTGGTACTCAGATCCAAGCTCAATACCAAATCTTTTAAATTTTATTACTAAGAATACTAATATAGAAGTTAATCAAAATGAAAGAAGAGCAAAGATAGGAACTGATGAATTTTATAATAGTTATTATTTATATCTAACAGGTCATGGGAATATTAAATTNTCTGATAAAGAAGCTCAAAATCTTAGAAATTTTTTACTAAATGGGGGATTTTTACATGCAGATGATAATTATGGTATGGATAAATCTTTTAGAAGAGAGATGGAAAAAGTATTTCCTGATAAAGATTGGGTTGAACTACCAATAAATCATCCTATATTTAATATATACTACGAATTTAATAATGGACTACCCAAAATACATGAACACAATAATAAAAGACCCCAAGCATTAGCTTTATTTCATNATAAAAAGATAATTGCAATATATACATATGAATCAGATCTTGGCGATGGTTGGGAAAATCAAGATGTTCATNGCAATAAGCAAGAAAGTAGATTAGAAGCACTGAAAATGGGTACTAACATAGTAGTTTACTCTCTTTTAAGATGAATAAAAAAAACATAATAGAATCTTTTATATCTGAATACAGAAAAAACAAAGTTGCAATAATATTACTGCAAAAGATTTTTTATATTTTAATTACTACTATTTTAATTTTTTCAATTTTCACCATTTTAGAACAATTAATTTATCTAGAATCAGATAGTCGATTTAAAATTTTAATCTTAATAATAAGCTTTACTCTTTCATTTTTAATACTAGCTATAGCTCATTTCTTATTTCAATTAAATGGGAAAATGAAAAATTATTCAGATAAAGATATAGCTAAGNATATTGGACGCAATAACAATTCTTTATCAGATAAACTTTTAAATGCNTATGAACTAAGTAATAAAAAACTTGAAAATAATATATCAGATCAATTAAGAAATAAAGCTGTTACTAATATTCAGGAAATAATCTCTAATATTAAAATTCCTGATATATCATATATATTCAAAACTAAACTTTTCCTGTTCTCATCTTTAATATTATTATCTTTTTCTATATTATTACTTAATAACAAATTTAATGATGCNGCNGTAAGATTATTAACTCCAAATATAAGTTATGATGCACCTCTTCCTTTTTCAATTATTAATACTACAAGTAAAAAAATATTATTAGAGGGTGATTCTTTAAATATTAGCTTTAAAATAAATTCAAAAAGCACACCAGATTCAATCAATATTATTATTCAAGAATCAAATCTAACTCANTCAAAAAAAATAGCCTCAAAAAATAAAGAATTNAATTTTATACTTAAAAATATTAATAATGATTTTACTTACTGGGCAGAATATGAATCTACTGATTATTTAACTGCTTGGGATAAAATAATATCAGATAAAGAATCTATAAAAATAACTAAAAGACCACGAATAAATTCAATTGATTTTTTAGTAGANCCGCCTAAATANTCAAATCTTGATAAAANAAATTACTCAGCAAATAATACNGATATATCTTTACTAGAAGGCAGTANCTTGCAAATAAAAGCNANTACAAATAAAAAAATTCANTCNGCATGGGTAGNAGTTAATGATACCAAAAAAAAATTAGAGGTAGATAANAATAATATAATTGGAATATTAAAATTAAAAGAAAATTCAAAAATTTCACTAATATGCGAAGATGAAAATCAAATTCAAAACATAAATCCTCCGACAAATCGTATTAAAATTATACCTGACTCTAAACCTCAAATTTTTGTCGAAAATCCTGATACTGAATTTATAATTGATGATAATAGACTAATTATACTTGATTTTCAAATTATTGATGACTTTGGATTTTCTGATGCATGGATTAATTATAGAATTGTAAGGCCATCATATCTTTCAGCAGATACTAGNACCTATAGATATGATATAAATACAATTGATTTAAATTTAAAAGCTCAAAGAATAATTAATGAATGGGATATATCAAATTACCCACTAGGNCCTGATGAGCAAATTGAATTTTATATAACTGTTTCNGATAATAATAATATAGGAGGACCATCTATATCAAGAGCTGGNCCATTTATAGGNAAGGTACCATCATTAGAAGATTTATTTGAAAATATTATTAGTATGGAAGATGATATTATGGATTCTGCTGAAGAGATGGTGATGACAGTTGATGATGTNAAAGAGTTGGTAGATGAATTAGAAAAAGAAATGCTTAAATCTGATGAAATTGATTGGGAGCAAACAAAAAAAATAAATGAAACATCAGATAAAATTGATGATATACTAAATGATATTGAATCAATAAATGAGGTATTGGAAAATATTCAAGAAGAAATTNAAAATAATGATTTAGTTGATCAAGATTTAATGAGCAAATTTGAAGAATTTCAAAATTTACTTAATTCAATTATGACTCCAGAGATGCTTGAAACATTAAATAAAATACAAGAAATGATGAGTCAAATGAGTACAGATCAAATGCTAAATGAAATACAAAATTTGAAACAAGATATAAGTGCGCTTGATGAACAATTAGATAGATTTATTGAATTATTTCAACGTGCNATGGCAGAACAAGCATTTGATGAGTTTATAAGATATTTAGAAGAAATGATAACTGAACAATTAAATATATCTCTTGAAATTACAAGAGAAGATCCTGAATTTAGTAATATACAATCTAGNCAAGAAAAGCAAATNGCAAACTTTAATTCCNTAAANTTATTAATTCAAGAAAATCTTAAAACAATAACAAAATTCTCATCAAAAGCTGGNNNAGAATTAGAAGAGTTGATAAATAGTGAATTAACAAAAGAAACTAATGAAANCTTAAAAAAAACAAAAGANTATTTAGAAAGTTTTAATGCTCAAAAATCATTTTCAAATTCAGAAAATTCAGTTATTAACCTTGATCAATATCTAGAGAAAATTAATCAAATAAAAGAGCAGTTTGAAGATGAATCAGTAANTGAAATGACTATAGAATTTATTAATCTAATAAGAAATATTGATTTAATATCATTTGAACANGAATTAATTATTGATGAATCTTTAAAAATGAAAACTTATAATCCTAAATGGAAAAATATTGCATTNAAACAAAGTTTAGTACAAAATAAAATTATAAAATTCATTGAACANCTTATTAATCTTACAAATAAAACATTACATATTCCTCCTACTGTTAATANGACNATTGGAACTGCTCAATTAGCAGTTGAAAAATCAATNGCCTTAATAGAGCAAACAAAAGTAANTAAAATTAAAAAAGAAAATCAAACTGCCATTGATGCAATGAATGAAACAGCATATATACTTATCAGCTCTTTAGATGAAATGCAAAGNACTAGATCTGCCTCTGGTATGCAAAGCTATATGGAGNAGCTAGNAGANATGGCAAAAGGTCAACAGCAAATTAATCAAGGAACAGGTGAATGCATGATGCCTGGAGGACAAATGCCTGGTTCAANGAGTCTTCAGCAAGAATTAATGAANCGNTTACAAGCTCAACAAAAAGAATTACAAGAGCAGCTTGGAGAGATGATTTCTGAAAATCCAAATGAGCAGGGAACAGGNGGNTTATCAAAAGCTCTTGATGATATGGANGAAGTAATTAATGATTTTAAAAGAAAACAAGTAAATAGAAATACTATAGAAAGACAAGAAAAAATTCTATCGAGAATGCTTGATAGTCAAAAATCATTAAAGCAAAAAGATTATAATGANAAACGAAAGAGTAAAAGTGCNGATGTTNTAACTTACGATGGNCCAATATCTTTACCAGATGACCAAGGTGAAAGACAAACAATTTTAACTAAAGCTCTTCAAGAAGCATTAGATCAAGGTTATTCAGCAGATTATCAAGTAATAATTAAAAAGTATTTTAAATATTTAGAAGAAAATAATGAATAAAATAAATTACTACATATTCTTCATAGTCATAATAGGTATGAATTTATTTGGACAAATAAATGTTCTAGATCATGTTATGAGAGTTAATAAAAATATTAGCACNGAAGAACGTAAAAATCTAAGTCGTGCAAAATCTCATGAGCGTGCAGNATTATATGAAGAAGCAGAGCTAATTTATCANCAGCTTTTNAATAAAAAGCCAGGNAATCAACTTATATATTCTTCGTATAAATCTTTTTTAAAAAAACAAAATAATTGGGATAGATTAATTGAAATATCCATGCTCTATTCAGAGTCGATATCACCTGAACCNCTTGGAAGAGTTGCCCTTGCAGAAAGCTATTTCCTAGCTGGAAAAGATAACATAGCTTTTAATATCTTTGAAGAGCTATTTAGTCAGCATTCTAATGATATTGGAAAATTAAAACAATTTATATCAAAATTAATTTATCAGAATAAAATTGACTTTACATTAAGAAAAATACTTGATATTAGAGATAAATTTAATTANCCNGATTTTTACTCTAACGATTTGGGNCGATATTATTATTCAAAGATGAAATATTCAGAGTCATTAATTGAATATATTTTATATGCTAATCATAATCCTGATAAATTAGATCAAATTAGACATAAGCTAATGAGCTTTCCTGAAGAAGATGAAATTAAAAATAATATTCGAAAAACATTAAAAAGTTATAATTCACAACTTTGCAATATAATTTTAGCAGAATATGAATTTAAATGGGAAAACTATTTAAACTCATATAATTTAATGAGCAATAATTATAGAGATGATTTAGAAATGTATGATTTTGCCGTTGATATGTTATTAGCTTCTCAAATAGTATATGCTGAAAAAATATTTAATCAATTAATTTTATCAAAAAATAAAAAAATAAAAGAATCGTGTATATATCAACTTGCTAAAATTATTGAGTTAAAAGCAGAAAANACTAAACAAGTACTACCTATTTCTGACCATATTATTCAGTCTACTTTTTTTGATTTAAACTCATTTCATACATCAGAAATAAAAATAGAATCAGATGCATTAATTGATGCTATTACAATGTATGATTCACTTGCAAATCAATATAATAATATTTCTGCAAAATTCAAGCTTGCAGAGCTAAAGTATAAAATGAATAANAATTTNAAAGAATCTATTGACGACTTTAATTATATAGANAAAAAAGGAGGAAATAGAGATATTAGTTTTAGTAGNGCAATGNAAATTATTGATTTNCATATAAGNAATGGACGAATAAATGAAGANNTAATTAATAANATATATGTATATGAAAAAAAATATAAGAAAGATGATGAATTAGCGCTTTTAAATCTTAAAAAAAATCAAATTTTATTTTATATGNGANACTTTGAAATTGTANCAGAAAATATAAAAAGCATTCTTAAAGANNTACCAAAAGATAANAAATACTATAATGATTATGTNGATGGNTTCTCNATNCTAATGCTATTTAATACGCATGAAATAGAATTAAATAAGTTTTCANATGCTATTTACTTAATTAAACAGGATAACTTCTTAGATGCNATATCNCTTTTATTAGAATTAAATACATCTAAACAAGAGATGATTAGAAATTTATCCTCTTATTATTTAAGCTATGCTTATATAAAAGTGCAAAATTATTTATCATTAGAAGAATTAATCTCACAGATAAATGGTAATGATATTTACGTACAAACAATAAAGCTTCTATCTGCAGAATTAGATGACCATATGAATAACGATTTAGAATCTGCAAAAGAAAAATATTTAAACTTTCTAGATAANTATAATAGTAGTATCTATTATGAGGATATCAGATTAAGACTTAGGAGTATCGTTGGATGATATTAAAATTAAAATATATATTAATAATTGTATTATTTAATATTTGNTTACCACAAAAAATTCTAATTCCGATGGATAANACNCAAACAGATCATCTTAAAGCCTATGGAATAGCATTTTTAAATTTAAAAAAATCAATTGATGTAGAATGGCTACTTAACTACAGGGGTGGATCATTTTTGTTTGATGATTATAGTGATATTAAAACTTTATGTACAATAAGAGGGGTATCATTTGAATTAGTTAATGCATCTAAGCTATCTAATATATTAACTGATATAGAGGCAAATAATATGGATATTGTCCTATTAGAAAAAGAACCTAAAATTGCTGTTTACTCACCTCCAGATAAGCAGCCNTGGGANGATGCGGTAACGCTTGCTTTAACATATGCTGAAATAGATTATGACGTTATATTTGATGATGAAGTAATTAATGGAAAAATGAATGACTATGATTGGCTCCATCTACACCATGAGGACTTTACTGGACAATATGGAAAATTTTATAGAAGCTATAAAAATGCAAGTTGGTATAAAAATATGGAAAAAGAATTCAATGAAACTGCTAGCAAGCATGGGTTTAAATCAGTTCATGAATTAAAAAAATATATAGCTCTTAAAATTAAACAATATGTTGCTGAAGGAGGATTTTTATTTGCAATGTGTTCAGCTACCGATTCATTTGATATTGCATTAGCTGCGCAAGGAGTCGATATTGCTGAGCCTGCATTTGATAATTCTCCAGTGTCTCCTGGCTATCAATCTAAATTAAATTTTTCAAATTGTGTAGCATTTGAAAATTATTCTTTAATTACAAATCCAATGATATACGAATATTCTAATATTGACTATCCTTCTAATGATAAGCCTAATTTAAAAACTCCTGAAAAAGATTATTTTACATTATTTGAGTTTTCAGCTAAATGGGACCCCGTACCAACTATGTTAACACAAAACCATGTTGGCATTGTTAATGGATTTATGGGGCAAACAACTGGATTCAATAGAAAATATCTAAAAAAGCATGTTGTAATTTTAGCAGAAGTAGAAAATGACCCTCAAGTAAAGTATATACATGGAAATGTAGCAAAGGGAACTTTTACATTTTTAGGTGGTCATGACCCTGAAGACTATACTCATAAAATTGGAGATCCTGTAACAGACCTATCATTACATAAAAATTCTCCTGGATATAGGTTAATACTTAATAATGTTCTATTCCCTGCTGCAAGAAAAAAAGATAGAAAAACTTAATAAATAATTATTAAATGATATCATGGCAATAAAATTTAAAGATTTAAATACAAGTGACCTTATTATTGATGAAGTTTATGAAGGTGGAACTGCTAATAACGCAGGTGATGATCCTATAAGTAAAATATTAAAAACAGGAATTAGTGGTGGATTTAGGAAAAGGGGCAACACTCAAAATGGGTTAAAAATTAATTACTGTGCTTTATATACAACTTTATCAGACCCTGATTGGCCTGATAGTATAGATTTAATTAATGGGTCTTTTACATATTTTGGAGATAATAAAAAACCTGGCGATATACTAAATACAAGACACAAAGGTAATCTAATACTTGAAGAGTCATTTAAGTACGAACATCTAAATGAAAGAGAAAATATTCCTCCATTCTTTATTTTTTCTAAAGCAGGAAATGGTCGGAATGTTATTTTTAGAGGCCTAGCAGTGCCCGGATATCCTGGCATGTCAAATGTAGATAATTTAGTTGCTGTATGGAGTTTGAAAGATAAAAAGCGATTTCAAAACTATAAGGCTACCTTTAGTATTTTAAAAGTAAATAGAGTTTCTAGAAAATGGATTGACAATTTGTTAATAGACAGAACTTCAATTGAAGATGCCCCCAAAGAATGGCTGAAGTGGCTTAATAATAAAAAATATGAAATTCTCACTGCAACACCAGTTAGACATTATAGAAATAAAGATGAACAGTTACCATCAAATAGTGCAGATTTCAAATTATTAGATATTATTTTTAAGCACTTCAGTCCAAAGCCAACTCATTTTGAAATATTTAGTAGTGAAATATTAAAATATATGGATAAAAATATTGGAAACATGATTATTACACAGGCTACAGTAGATGGGGGAAGAGATGGAATAGGTAAGTATAGTATCGGTAATAACAAAGAACATTCGCTGAAATTTGAATTTGCAATGGAATCAAAATGTTTTAATCCTCAAAATACATCCTGTGGAGTTAATGATATTAAAAGATTAATTTCTCGATTGCGCCACCGTCAATTTGGAATATTAGTTACAACAACATATTTAGGCAGACAAGCATATAAAGAAATTATTAATGACCAACATCCTGTTCTAATTATTGCTGCGATTGATTTAGTAAGTATAGTAAAGTCAAAATATGCTAAAACACCAAAAGAATTAAAAAATAAATTAAAGAATGAATTCCCTATTTCTTGATATTACGCATTACAAGTATTATATAATGTGGGGGTATATTTCGGCTAGAAATATATATTTAGCCGTTAATAATTATTAATTACTTTTAAATATGAGAAAACAATATCACATATTAAATGGTGATGCACTTAAAAATCAATTTCCAAACAATATTTCGGGAGATATCATAATTTTTAGAGAATGTCTTATTGAAGGTAATATAAATGGAAATAATACAGATAAATTATTTGCTTCAAGGGCTAAGTTTATTAGTCAAAATTATGGAGGCTCAAAACAAGATTATTATGATAAAGTAGTTCTAGAATTTAATAAAATATTAAATATAGATAACAATTCAGATATTAATCTTTGGTTTGGGGATGATTTATTTTGTCAAGTCAATTTTTGGTTTGTCATTAGTATTTTAGTTAAGGAATATCCAAAATGCACTATGAATCTTATTAGACCTGATTTATATGGTCAATATTGTTTTGGAGGATTAAATAATTTTGAACTTAGTTCGATTTATGAAAAAAGAATTGAATTAATAGAGATTGATAAATTAGTATTACTATGGGAATTATATCAAAACTCAGATTTAAAAGAATTATTAAAAATTTCAGAAAAATTGAAAAACTTATATCCATTCATCTATCAGGCTGTTAAAGCACATATTGACCGAATCCCTAAAAATGGAGATTTGGGAAGACCAACCAATACTTTATTAACTATAATGAATGAATTGAATACAAACGATTTCAGAAAAATATTTAGTGAATTTAATAAAAAAGAAAGTATTTATGGTTTTGGAGATTCACAGGTTAAAAGGCTTTATGACAAAATTATAAATCAACCATAATGACGGCTACAAGGTTTTATTTTGTGGTTGATTCTTTCCGTGTGGTTGTGGCGGAAAAATCAATAATAATTATTTTTAATTCCAGCAATAAAACTAAGCGGAAAAAATCTAAAAGTAAATTTTCTTATTTTTGTAATCAAAAGTCATAGAATAATATAAAAACATGTCATTCCCAATAATGCCATTTGTGTTACCAAACGATAACGTCTGTTCTAATTGAGTTGGCAAAACTCCAAATGTAAATTTCATTTTTGAATCGTTAAAAATAATTTCAAATTTATAAATATCTGTTTCAAAAGCACCTATTGTGGGATAAAAATCTTCCCTATTATCTATTGGTTGTAAATTTTCAACATAAGTGCTATTTATATATGAAATTTTTGCTCCTGTATCTAAAAAAGTCCTTATACTATTTCCATTAATTTCAATTTCAATTATTGGAATATCCATAAATAGGTCAATATCAATAGATTGATTGTTTGCATCGACTTTATCTAAAATAATGAATAATTTATTTTTAAAATCAATTTTAAAAATATGATTTTTTAAAACATCCCCACCAATTAAAGCATCTATATGTGTACCAAGTGATTGACTGAGACCTTCAACTGTCAAGCCTAAATAATTTGTTGATGTTTTATAATTAGTATTGAATATTTCAATTTTTTCCGAATTTGAAATAGTGATAGGAGATCCCGTATCTATTAAATATCTACAATTATTAGATATTAATATTAGATGATTGTCATATATGTCAATATTATAAGTCATTAATAATTATTAATATTTGCTTATAAACTTTGTAAGAAGAGTATGAAAATAATGAACACCCTTTTCATTGATTTTAGAGTATCTACCATTAGAATAAAGTGTTGACTTTATTCCACTTTGTACGCTTTTTACAACTTCTTGATCCTCTAATTCTACTGTATTTAAATCACTTATTGCTTGTCTTGTAGGTTGATTATCTTCAA
>NZUX01000029.1 GCA_002703645.1 Fidelibacterota bacterium
GTTCAGTATGAACAATATAATGAAGGTGATAATTGGAGTGGTACTTTAATCATCACTGCTAGAAAGTAATTATTTCTATTTTAATAATCTATCAAATTTTATATATTCTATCATGGATAACATAAAATCATATATTTATTTTATTGGTATTGGAATATTCCTCACTTCTTGTACAACGATGGAATTGGAGTCCTATCTTGACCCTATCCCAGGTTGTACTGACTCATCTGCATGTAACTATTATCAATATGCAAATAAAGATGATGATAGTTGCATTTATGCTGAAGAGAATTATAATTGTTCAGGCGAATGTATTGCAGATATTGATTGTTTAGGTCAATGTGGTGGTGATGCAGGAGATCCTGATTTCTGTGGAGTTTGTAATGGAGATAATTTTTGTAATAGTTTAGATATGGAAAGTTCAGTATCAGGAGAAAGTGTATGTGTGGGCGGTGAGTTCGGTGTAGATTTTGGTGGCTCTGATATAGATGAGTGTGGAGTATGTATGGGGGATGGCCTTAGTTGCTATGGATTTGGAAATAGATGGGTTGATTTTGATGAATTGAATAACCTAGTAACATTTTCTATTAATAATCAATCTACAGAATATGATGATATTATTAAATATATTGGTGAGCCTGAATTTCTTGAAGTTTTAAAAAATAACGAAAAAAATTATATTTTAATGTGGTATCAGTATAAATCTAAATTTTATCCAGTAACAAAAACAAAACATATAGTTGATAAGGATAATGTTTATGTATCGATGGACACAATTGATATTAAACCACCTCTAAATGGAGAAAACCAACAGTGGGCATCTAATAAAGACTATCTCCTTATAGTTTTTAATAATAGTGATTTTGAAGTATTTTTTGTCCCTTTTGATAATGATAGGGACCCAAAGTTCCTAAAAGATTATTTATTCAATAATATAAATGAAAAATAGATATTTAAGTATTTAATCTAAATTCTATATATCAAGAATATTATTTAAAAGAATTATAATATCAAAAATATCAATATTTTCATTCTGATTAATATCACTAGCCCATAGAGTATAACTGGAATCTGATTCAAATAGTATGACTTCTAAAATTAGAATTATATCTAAAACATCTATGAGTTCATCCTGATTAATATCACCTATTACATTAATTATTTTCATTTCTTCAGCAACTTGGAACGCTCCAAGTAGAGCATATGGAGCAGCATCTTGATGCCCACCTAAGCTTTCTGGGATTGGTGTAAGCTCAATATTTTCTGCTCCATTTTCGACAAAATGATCATATGCTTTTTGAGCATTTTCAAAAGGAATTAATTCATCGGCTAACCCATGGATTATATGCATAGTTGATTGAGGTGTCCAATCATACAAATCATTTTCTTGCAAAGCCATTCTTAATGGATGATTTTCATGGTTTTGAAAAGAATTGATAGAATCTGGTTTCATGATATTAATAGGGATGTTGGGTATTACATTATTTATATCATCTCCTGAATGATATCCATCAAATAACCCTGGTAAAATATTTGCATATTCAGGTAAAAGATAGTTTTCTACTGGGGCTAATATATTTTGATAATTATCGCAATAAGAAAATAATACATATGGAAAATAATAAGGTTCACCATAAGGAGTATAATCTAGCATAACATCTGTCATTATTCCTGACATATCATATGCTCCAGCCATTGGAAAAGATGCTGTAATATTAAATTCATCGGAATAGTTTTGTTCGATGATTTGGTGAGCAGCCATAGTTGCATATCCACCTTCAGAGTATCCAGCTAGAAAAATTTGGTTGTTAATTTCAAATTCATCACTTTGAGCTGAAAATTGTTTTGTAGCTCTAAGGATATCAACGATATCACTACCATAAGGTTCTTTAATTTGATATGGGTGCAAACCCTCCGACATCCCTAATCCTAAATAATCAGGTTCTATATAGACATACCCATATCCAGCAATAAGAGCAGGAAGCACCCATATCCCTGATACAGAAGTCACAGAGTTTTTCTGCACTACGGTACCATGCTGATAGCTTAAAATAGGGAATGCTTCGTTAGATGTATCAAATGTTCCTATCCTTGGGTATGCAATAACACCAGAGGCATAAATAGTATTCCCATCACTATCAATAGTTTCATAGACTATTTTGTATAGCCAGTAACCATACTCAACGGTAAGATTAAAAAAGCTTTCCCCCGCAAGGGC
Source organism: Fidelibacterota bacterium (assembly GCA_002703645.1). GTDB lineage: Bacteria > Fidelibacterota > Marinisomatia > SCGC-AAA003-L08 > D37C17 > TMED161. The sequence goes on from NZUX01000029.1 coordinate 2,219, forward strand.
GCTAAGCTCATCATCTATATAAATTTGATTATTATTTAAATCTCTTGTTGACATAATTTCTATTTCAATAAGATCTCCACGCTCAGCCATCATGAAGGATATCAGTGTAATGTATATTAGAAGATTTTTATTCATTAGATTCTCTGAAAATTAGTTTCTGTAATATAAAATATATTACATTTATTTACATTATTTTTGTATCAACAATCTTAAAGTAATATTAAATTTAAGTAATTTTATTAGGAGTCATTATACATGCTATACGCTATTCTTATATTTTCTTCACTTATATTTTCTCAAGATTTTAGTCTTGAAGATTTAAATCCAACATCTCCTTACTATAGTGAAATTGTGGGCCCATTGGATAATACTATATCCATTGTTTATTTTGGTCATTACAACTGAGGATTGTGTACTACCCGGTTCGGGCAGTTAAATGATGTTTATTTACAATTATCACCAGAACAAAGTGATAAGGTAAGACTNTTTGGAGTAGGTAAGGATGTCCATTTTTCATCTCTATCTAATTGGANAAATGGTAATGATGCCTCTGTTGTTGCAGATAATTCTAATGAAGGATANCCCGCATGGACTAATTTCGGAGCATCTCANCGTGACCTTGTTGTTTTAGATCATACTGGANTGGTTGTTCTGGATCAAAGTATTTCTAGCGGATTNCCATCAGATTTANTTCAGCTCCTTGAAGGTCTAATTGATGANATTTCCGATGATTGTGTTTGTCCTGAAGTTTATGATCCCGTATGTGGCGTTGATGGNAATTCTTACCAGAACTCTTGCTATGCAGAGTGTGTAGATATCGAATATTATTTAAATGGGGAGCTTGATAATAGTAATCCTTGCAACCCTATGGAATGTTATGATGGNCAATGGCTTGAGATTATTATAGATTGTGCAGAACAAATGGGTGTTCCTTGTGATGGAGGAGTTTATGTAGCCCCTCCTGATGATGNGTGTTGTTCTACATGTGTACAGTATGGTGATTCTAATGCTGATGGCACCTTAGATGTATTNGATGTTGTTATTTTAGTTAATTATATTTTAAATCCTGATAATTCACAGTTAGAAGTAGCTGATATAAATATAGATGGTGTCGTCAATGTTCTTGATGTTGTGACTCTTGTTAATATTATATTAAATCCATAGGATTAAATGAGATATTTACTCTTAATTATTTTTTCGAGTTTATCTTTTGCNTTAAATCTATCTATTCTTGATTATGATAATCCATCGGCAACTCACATACTTGATGCCGAGGTTATTGATGATTTGCTTATTGTAGTAGGTATGATTGGTGGAATAGAGTTTTATGATATATCCAACCCTGAATCATTAAACCACTTAACTTCATTTAATCTTTCGTCTGGTGGAGGCGGAGGCGGAGGCGGAGGTGGANNTNCTAANCCAAATTGTATATCNGTAATTGATGNCTATGCATATATNACGACTAAAAATGGAGTTGTTATANTTGATATATCAAATCCATCAAATCCTCAGAGCTTANGNTATATATCAGGAACNAGCAACTTGATATTAGAAGATTTNGATATTNATGAAAATTTACTTGCCATAGCAGCTCATGAAGATGGTGTATTACTTTATGATATATCAAATCCATCGGATCCTGAATATGTAGCTACTATCGAAGCTGAAAATTCATGGACAGTAGATTTAGACCAATATTTTTTATATATTGGTGATCAGCAAACTTTAAAGATATACTATATATACTATCCTGCCTTTGAATACTATCACTCAATTGAGATGAGTAATGCTATTAAGGATATCGTTATAGATGATGATATTTTATATGTAGCTATTGGATCAGATGGAGTAGCTGCATATTCTGTAAATTCAAATTCTTTCCCATCATTAATAGATATATATAGCACATCTGCAATGGCTAATAAATTAGCTGTTTTAGATTTTGATTATAGTCAGAAAATTGCAGTCTCTGATTGGGATGATGTTGAGATTCTAGAAGTGTCTTCCAGTGGAATTGAGTTAATTGGTTATAAGAATACAACAAGAAGAACAATGGGTATTGCTACAAAAGAAAATTATATTTACTCTGCCGAATGGGCTTCGGTACAGGTTTTTGAATTTGGAGAGATAAATGGTCCAGATATAGATTTATCCACTTACGAGTTGAATTATCCATATGTTGAAAATGGGAATTCAGAATCATTATTTGTTAATGTAATTAACAATGGTAATCAAACATTAGATGTAAATGATAATTATACTACTAATTCTGAATTTGATATTATAAATCCCTTAATATCATTAGCCCCGGGAGATATGCAGACTGTAGAAATAGTCTATTCTGCAAATTCTAATAATTCATCTGGCTCATATCGAATTTTTTCAAATGATATTGATGAATCAGAGATAGTATGTGAAACAAATGGGAATATTGATGGAGCTAATATTGGTCAAGAGGCTCCAGATTTTAATTTACAAATTGTTGCAAATGGAAATGGTAACTTTCGATTATCAGACCATTTAGGTGCTATTGTTGTTATTGCATTTTTTGCCCCAAACTGACCAGTCTGCAGTCCGGAGTTATCGGATATGGAAACATCAATATGGCAGGAATATAATCAAGAGGAAGTTATAACAATTGGTATTATTAATACTAATAGCCAAAATCAATTAAATACATTCGTACAAGAAAACTCTATTACATTTCCTATTTTATATGATCCTGGGAGTCCTGGTGGCGTTCAAGGAGGAAATACCTATAATGACTATTATATGCCAAATGATGGTTCTCCATACCCCAGAGACTTTATAATAGATCAAGATGGTATAATTCAGTACGCAAATAATGAGATTGACTTTGAGTGGATGCTATATGTGATTGATGAATTGCTTGGTTATAATTATATGCTCGGAGATATAAACTTTGATAGCTCTATTGATATTTTAGATATTGTATTAATAGTTAATATTATTTTAGATGTTTTTAATCCATCAGAACTCCAAATGTCAGCATCTGATTTAAATCAGGATCAGATGGTTAATATCCTTGATATTGTTCAAGTTGTTAATATTATTTTAGATTAAAAATATATTTAATCAATACAAATAATAATTATATATTTATCCCTATAAAAAACAGGTAATTATTATGTTAGAATATATCATGACAGTACTTAATAATATTACGTTAGCACTTTCGAGCGACCCTATATATCTTGTTATCGCTATAATACTATCTGCATTAATACTATACAGTTTAGTTAAAAAGCTAGTTAAATTGATGTTGTACCTATTAGCAATCTTTATCATCTATCTAGGATATCTCTATTTTACTGGTCAAGATTATCCTACTAATGTTAATGATATTATTGAGCAAGGAGCCGAAATTATTGAACAGGGCGCTGAAGTTATCGAAGAGCAAATTGATAAAGTTGTGAAAGAACAAAAGGGTAAGTAATGTTTGAAAATTGGATGATAATTCATTTAGCTTATTTAATTACTTTTGTAGCGCTTGCTATACGAGATGTCTTATTTTTAAGGATTGTTCTTAGCTTTGCTAATGTGCTTCAGGTAGTTTATCAATTTGGATTTAACAATCAGCCTGATATAGCATTTTGGAATGGGCTATTTTTGCTGATTAATACTATTCAAGTATTTAAGTTGATTAGAGAAAGAAGTCCTGTTAAAATTCCTGATGAAATAGAGGATATTTATAGAACTAAATTCTCTGATATGACACAAAGAGAATTTTTATATTTTTGGAATTTAGGCCAGCAGAAAGATGTTACCGATTCTCAATTAATGAAAGAAGGTGATTATCAGAAAAGTTTATTTTTAATCTTATCTGGAAATGCTCAAGTATCAAGGGATAGTAGGGTTATTGCAACTTTACATCGACCAGAGTTTGTTGGAGAGATAAGTTTTATAACAAGAGAACCTGCATCTGCAGATGTTTATGCGAAATCAAAACTTTATTATATTGAGTGGAATCAAGAAGAGCTAAGACGACTAAAAGTTTCTAATTCATCTTTTTGGACAAAGTTAAATCAAATTCTAGGAGAAGATCTTGCTAGAAAAATTAAGCATAACTCTATTATTAAGACAGAGGAAACTCAAAAAACTGAATCAGTATAACCTTACTTTTTTTGCTTTTAGATTATCTCTTTCGTTGTAACAATATGTAAAATATATACGATGAAATGTATTCTTTAATTAAACTTAGAGTAGCAGAAAAATAAACATCCTTAGGAGAAATTATGTACAAATTATTTTATTCAATTTTTGTTTTATCAATTGGCTATTCATCTAATTGGGTAGGAGTGAAATCAGAAACTTCAAAGATGATTGAACCTTCCGTTATAAGTTCTAATATAGAAGAGTCTTATATTCGTTTTGAATTTGATGGTTTTAATAGTATTAATGTTCAAACACCTAATGGTATTGAAAATATTATAGATTTAGAAGGAGGTTCATCAATTCTTGAGTTAGGTGCTCCAGATCTTGATAAATGGACTTCATCAATAATTATTCCTGATAATGGTTTGACTTCTGTAGAGGTTATATCATCATCTTTTCATGATTTTTATGATGTTTCAGTTGCACCATCTAAGGGTAATCTTTCAAGAATGATTAATCCTGATAACGTTACATATGAGTATTCTGAGGTCTATGAAACTAATCAATTTTATCCTGGGAAAGTCGCTGAATTAGAAGAACCTTATATAATGAGGGATGTTAGAGGACAAACTATTGTTGTTTACCCGTTGCAATATAATTCTATTACAAAAACATTGAGATTATATACTCAAATTGATTTAAAAATTACTACTACAGGAGTTTCAGGTGAAAACAGTTTAAACCGAGAGCTATCTGATAACAGAAAAATTTCTAAAGAATTTAATGCTATTTATGAGAGTCTATTTTTGAATTATGAAAATGATACTAGGTTTGATTACTTATTAGATGAGGGTAGTATGCTCATTATAAGTCATGGAGATTTTATGGATGAGATGCAACCTTTAGTAGATTGGAAAAATCGTAAAGGAATTCCTACAGAAATGGTGAGTGTTAGTGATATTGGCAGNTCTTCTTCTGCTATTGAAAATTATGTAGATAATTATTACTATGAAAATGGGTTAACCTACCTATTGCTTGTAGGAGATATTGCTCAAATTCCATCACCTACTGTTAGTGGCAGTGCTTCTGATCCATCTTATGGTTTTATTGATGGGAATGATTTTTATACTGAAATATTTGTTGGAAGAATCTCAGGAAATAATCCAGCAGAAATTTCAACTCAAGTTGAGCGTTCTATTGAATATGAACTAAATCCTCAGCCTAATGCATCTTGGTATGATAATGCTTTAGGGGTAGCATCTAATCAAGGGCCAGGTTATGGTGGAATGTCTGATGATGTATTTAATGATTTTCTTTGGGATACACTGCTTGAAGATTATTACTATGATAGTTATGTTGGTGTTTATGATGGTAGTGGGGGTACTGATGCACAAGGAATTAATGCGATTAATGGTGGTGTCGGTATTATAAACTATACTGGGCATGGCTCTATCTCTAGCTGGGGGAATGGGGCTTCCCTTAGTGCTAGTCAAATTAATTCTCTAACTAATAATAATAAGTTACCATTTGTTATCACTGTTGGTTGTAATGTAGGTGAATTTCAAAGCACATCTGCGTGCTTTACAGAAACTTGGCAGAGGGCAACTAATAATGGAGAGCCTACAGGTTCAATAGCTCACTTTGGTTCTACTATTTCCCAATCCTGGGAACCACCAATGCATGGGCAATGGGCTATGAATTCAATTTTAACAGAATCTTATGATAACAATATCACGAGATCTCTTGGAGGGATTGCATATAATGGTTGTATGCACATGAATGAAGCTCAAGGGTCTTCTGGTATTAATGAAACAAAATATTGGACATTTTTTGGAGATCCATCTATAGTAATTAGGACAGATCAGCCTTCAAATTTAAATCCAAATCACGATGATTTAATTTTAATTGGTCAAACAGAATTTGTAGTAGATGTAGGATTTGATGGGGCTCTTGCAGCTCTTTCAAGAGATGGTGAATTGATTGGCTCTGCGTACTCGGTTGGAGGTGTTTCAGTTATTTCTCTTGGGAGCGAATCTGATAGTCCAGGGGAAATGGATTTAGTCGTAACTGGGTACAATAAAATTCCTTACGAAACAACTATTATGGTGATGACTCCGGATGGAGCTTTTGTTACTATGAATAATATTGATATTAATTATGGTTCGGATAATACTATTTCAGCAGGAGAAACAATTGATATGACTGTTGAAATTGAAAATCTAGGGAATGAATCTTCATCTTATGTAGAAGTAAGTTTATATGAGTTTATTGATAATCCATATATCACGATTATAGATGGGTATCAATCTATTAATAATCTATTGGATGGTTCTACTGCATATATAGACTTATCATTTTCAGTTTCTAATTCCGCTCCATATGGTCACACATTTGCATTGCAGTTAGATCTTGATAGCGATGAGAATAGTTCAAGTACAACACTTAATATGACGGTTGAGGCACTTGTAGAATCTTTTGAAAATGGAGATTTTAGTAATTTAGACTGGTCTTTAGATGGTAATGCTGATTGGAGCATTGATTCACAAGAGTACTTTGAAGGTGGTTATAGTGCTCGTTCTGGAAATATTGGAGATAATACTGTTTCTACTTTAGAATTGACAATGGACATTATAGAGGATGGTGATATTTCCTTTTATAAAAGAGTATCTTGTGAAAATGTAGGATCTGTTTCAGGTAACTATTATGATTATCTTGCTTTTTATATAGATGGCGTTGAACAGGCTAGATGGGCAGGAGAAGTTGCATGGTCTCAAAATTCTTATAATGTTAGTGCTGGAGAACATACATTTAAATGGACTTTTATAAAAGATCAAGATACGGGTGAAGTTAATTCTGGTGAAGACGCTGTATGGATTGATAATATCACATTCCCACCCGTCTCATCTGATTCAGGGGCAATGCTAGGAGATATTAATGGCGATTTGATTATTAATGTTTTAGATGTAATTCAAATGGTAAATATGGCATTGGGAACTCAAGATCCTAATTATTTAACGGCTGATTTGAATGATGATGGGGAAATTAATATTTTAGATGTAGTTCAGATTGTTAATATGATTTTAGAAGGTAGGGGCGAAGATGCGACTAATGCATCTATTATTGATAAAAATGGAGTAGTTACCTTGAAAGCTGATGGCTATATTGGCGGTATTCAGATGACCTTATCTCATTCTGAAAATTTCAAGATTCACCTTACTAATGAAGCACTTTTATCTGATTATGTAACAAATAATGGGGAAACTAAGCTAATAATTGTAGCTCCATCTTCAGAAGAAATATTTACGGCTGTAGGAAATTATGAAATTGTAGATATGATAATTGCAAATTCTTCAAGTTCAATTGATGTTTTAATGCCAGAAGTAATTTCTTTGGATCCAGCGTATCCAAATCCATTTAATCCTAGTACAAGTATTAGACTATATATGCCAAGCGATGGTTTCGCAGACATTAAGATTTATAACACTATGGGGCAGCAAGTAGATGAACTTTATAGTGGTAATATTTCAAGTGGCTACACTTCGTTTAATTGGAATGCTTCTGACCTTTCAAGTGGAATGTATATTGTTCGTGCAATATCAAATCAAAATATTGCAACTCAAAAAATTATGCTTATTAAGTAATAATTGTTTTTATGCTTTGGAATCAAAAAGAAATCATTCTTAAATCATATAAGCGTGGTTTCTTTTTGGTTACTGACCAAGTATTAGATCAACTTCCTGAAATATCTGATTTTAAATTAGGGATGTTGCATTTATTTGTTAAACACACCTCTGCCTCTCTTGCAATTAATGAAAATGCAGATCCTACCGTTAGATTGGANTTAGAATCTCATTTCAATGCTTTTGTTCCTGAAAATGCCTCATATTATAAGCATACAGCCGAAGGTGAAGATGATATGCCGGCTCATATTAAAGCGGTGACCATAGGCTCTTCTATATTAATCCCAATTAGTAATGGTTCTTTAAACCTTGGCTTGTGGCAAGGGATATATTTATGTGAACATAGGAATGTCTCTTCAAATAGATATATTATTGCCACAATGAATGGTTCGAAATAGTATTACGTTTTGTTACACATATCCTTTTTTTCAAATAGTAATATCTACGTAATTTATATGGTAAAATTTAATTTTAATAAAGAGGTCGTATGAATAGAATTGTATTATTATTTTCACTGTTTACAATAGTTTTTGCAGATTTTGTTGAAATTGATAGAGCAATAGATATTGCGAGAAATTTTCATAATTCAAGATCTGATCAATATAGTATAGAATCAGTAGAATCTATTGAGTATGATAATTCTGTATATTTATATGTTTTTAAATTAAGCCCATTAGGCTTTGTTATTGTATCAGCAGATGATTTTGTTATGCCCATTTTAGGTTATAGTTTTGAAAATAACTTTGAGATTGATAATGCCCCTGTACAAGTGGATTATTTGTTTGATGTATATAGGCAAAATATTGATACTATTTATGAACAAAATGTAGGACAATCCATTGAGGTTGCTAGCAACTGGGAAATCTATTCTCAACCTTTCAACTATATTTCAGAAAGAGATGTATCTCCTCTTTTAACATGTAATTGGAATCAAGATTCTCCATGGAATGAAATGTGCCCTGAAGATCAAGATGGCCCTGGAGGTAACGTGTATGCTGGATGTGTTGCAGTATCAATGGCTCAGGTAATGTATTATTGGCAATATCCGCAGGTAGGATATAGTAGCCATGGCTACAATCCAGGTAGTGGGTATGGATATCAGTATGCAGATTATGGAAATACTATATATGATTATGAATCTATGGAAGATAATTATGCAACAGAAGCTTCTCAATTACTACTTTATCATGCTGGGATTGCTGTCAACATGGGGTATGGTCCAAATGGATCTGGCGCATGGGTTCTAGGTGGAGCTAATTCTACTTATACTGCTATGAAAAATTACTTTATATATGATCATTCAATGAGTGCAATTGAGTCAAGTGACTATTCAACATCTCAATATAGATCTTATCTTGAATCTGATTTAGATGATAACCAGCCTATTATCTATAGAGGTTGTAGTAATGATGGATGCCATGCATGGAATATTGATGGCTATGAAGATGACTATTTCCATAATAATTTTGGATGGGGGGGGTCAAATAATGGATATTATCTATTAAATGCTTTAAATGGCTTTAATTATGATCAAGGAGCATTGATAAATATTGTGCCAGAGCAGTTAGATCAGCCTAATATTGTATTGACAGATACAGGTTATTTTGAAATTGAAGGTGATGGCGATCAAGTTGTTAATCCTGGTGAAATTGTAGGATTTATTTCAACTATAGAAAATTTTATTCCATGGAATGATGCTAGTTCTGTATCATTGGTTCTTGAATCATTAAGCAGTGATATTACTATTAATAGCGATAATATAAATGTTGGAGATTTAAACTCTGGCGATGATTATACTAATGATTATCCTTTTATATTAACAATTTCAGAATCGGCTTCCTTAGGAGAGCATAATATGAAATTACATGTTTTTGCAAATAATGGTGAGTATTCAGAATCTTTTGATGTATCTATTAATATATCTTTATTTCAGGCAGGTTTTCCCTATGATACATTTGATCAAATAAAAACTAATCCATTAATTTTAGATTTAGATAATGACGGTGATAATGATATAATTTTCTCTGATAATATGGGATATGTCCATGTAATTGAAAGCGATGGGACAGCAAGTAATGCTAATTATCCTTTTGAGATTGGAGATGATGTTTGGGGTTCCATTTCTGCAGAAGATATTGACTTAGATGGAGATATTGAGTTTATTGTTACTTCAAAATCAAAATATATATATATATTCGATAGTAATGGCCTTGAAAATAGTTATTATTCAGATAAGTATCTGCTAGGAACGCCAGCCATAGGTCAGATTGATTCCGACCCTTATTTTGAAATAGTGGTAGGGGGGTATGGGCCTGGTAGCACTTCTTCTAATTTACTTTTTGCTATTAATCACGATGCTACAGATGTTATTAATTTTCCTATTTTAATTGGTGAAAAAATTAAGTCAGGTGTAGCTTTAGCTGATTTTGATAATAATGGAAATGATGACGTAGTATTTGGTACCGATTCTGGTAATTTATTTTTGATTTATGATTCAGGTTTAATCGCAGATGGATTTCCTGTTTATTTAAATGATAAAATTCAATCTGAACCATCTGTACTTGATTATAATGGCGAAAAAATTATATTTGTAGGCTCTAAAGATGATAATTTTTATTCTATTAGTGATAGTGGAGATATAAGATTTATAATTGAAACGGGTTCTAATGTGTATACTTCTCCTTCTTTTTTAGATTCACAGCAAGGATTAATGGTATTTTTTGGTTCTGATGATGGTATGATTTACTCTATAGATATCAATGGAAATTTATTGCCTGGTTGGCCAGTAAATGTAGGTGATGGTTCAATTGGATCTATTGTATTTGGAGATATAGATGGAGATGGAAATCATGAAATAGTTGCAAGTGTAAATAGTCAAATTAGAATATTTAATCAAGATGGAACTGATTTTGTATACAGTTCAATTATTCATGACCTTCCTTTAGCTAGTGCACCAACAATTGCAGATATTAATAATGATGGAAATCTTGAAATTGTTGTGGGAACAGGAACAGATCTTTCTAGTATTGATTTTAAATTTGAGTCAAATTACACTTCTGCTTGGAATATGCATAGGGGAGGGGTAAATAGGACTGGATATTATATGTCTATGAATAATCTTTTTCTTGGTGATATAAATCAAGATTATGTTTTAGATATTCTTGATATTGTTGTTTTAATAAATTTTGCATTAGGAAATACTGAACCATCTTCTTATGAGTTTTATCTATCTGATATAAATTCTGATAATAATATAGATGTGTTGGATGTAGTAATGCTGGTTAATTTAATACTTTAATTAATAATTATAGGAAATGCTAATTATGAAAAATCAAATAAAATGGACATTACTTCTTTTATCTTTATCGCTAATGTTTGGAAGTGCAAACAAGAGATTTGATATACTCTCTTCTCAATCAGATAAAGTAACTATATCATTTAATAATGAAGAAATAAATCAGAAAGAAGAAGCAGGGTTTGTGCGGTTAAAAACATCTACTAACTCAACGATTGACCATGGCTTACCTGAGTTACCTAAATTTGTTTTAAGTTATGGTGTCAATCCAAATAAGGAATATGCAGTTAGCTATAATGTTATTTCCTCTCATCAGATTGATAATATTAATATTTTACCATATCAAGAAGTTAAAAAGAATTTAGACTCTAATGATAATACGATATATATAAATACCGATTATAATGAATCCAATGATTTTTATCCTCAATCTGTGATATCTGAAAAAAGAATGATTATGAGAGGTAAAGAAATATTATCAATTGATTTAGTTCCATTTGAATATAATCTTAGTACTAAGAATTTAACTGTTTATGATGAAATAGAAATTACTATTGAAGAAACTAGTAATAGAAATGTTTTGTCAACACAATTATCTAAGCAATCTGAGACATTTAATAATATGTATAATAACATAGTTTTAGGTACGTTTGACAATAGAGAAATTGATTTTCAAAATCCATCAATTCTTTATATCTGTGGTGGTAATAGTTTAGAATATACATATATGGATTTATTGATTGATTGGCGAAAAAGGCAAGGATATGATGTTACTGCTGTAAATTTAACAGAGGTTGGAGGTAATTCAACTACATACATTAAAAATTATATTGAAAACGCTTATTATACATGGGAGAACCCACCAGAATTTATTTGTTTAGTTGGTGATGCTAGTGGTTCAGGCAGCGTCCCTACCGTACCTACATACACAAATATAGGTGGAGGTAGTGGATGGTCTGGTGCTTATGCAGAAGGTGATTTGCCTTACGTTCTTTTAGAAGGAGATGATTTTATTGCGGATGCTACAATAGGTAGGATATCTGTAAGGTCTGAGAATGAGTTTTCAGTTGTTGCGAGCAAGATTATTGGTTATGAAAAACTATACGCTGGTACTGATTGGATTGAGAATGTTGCATTAGTTGGAGACCCTTATGACTCTGGAATTTCAACAGTTATTACTAATGAATATATTGCGATGATAATGGAAGATTATGGGGTTGAAAATATTAATGAGCAATATAGTGGCTCAAATACATTTGATGATTTTATGAGAGATCAATTAAACTCAGGGGTCTCTTTTCTAAATTATCGTGGTTTTTATGGCTTCAGTGGTTTTGATAGCAATGATGTTAATCAACTTACTAATGGATTTAAATTGCCATTTTTAACAACATTAACATGCGATACGGGTTCATTTTATACGATGACGTCTGCTATCTCTGAAACATTATTAAGAGCGGGGACTTCTGTAAATAATCCTAGAGGAGCTGTTGCAGTAGTAGCAACTGCTCAGCCATATACTCATACTGCTTTTAATAATATTGTAACGATGGGAATGTATAGTGGAATCTTTTTATATGGTGCTAAAACAGCAGGTGAATCTTTAGCCTATGGAGAGCTTGCATTGGGCTTAGCTTATCCTCAAAATCCTAATAATAATGTATATTATTTTTCAGCTTGGAATAATTTGATGGGTGATCCGGCAACGATGCTTTGGACAGATACACCTAGAATTTTAATTGCTGACCATGTCTCCTCTGTTTCGCTATCCGATGATTTTATAGATATCCATATAATAGATCAAGATGGTAACCCTGTTGAGGGGGCTAATGTTAATCTTTCCCCAAGGAATTCTGGGATATTTACTAATCAGCGTACTGATATGAATGGACATGCCTATGTCCCAATTGATGAAGCTTTTTCAGGAAATATAGTGGATGTGACAGTTACATGTCACGATTGCTACTATGTTGAATCTTCTTTCTCTGTGACTTCTTCATCATTACTGCCAGAATTAAATAGTGCATCAGTTATTATTGATGATAATACAGATTTGAACTCTAATAATAATGAAGATGGCCTAATTAATCCAGGGGAGTCAATATCCTTATCTTTTTATATGTTTAATAATACCGGTGATAATTTGTCAAATTTAAATGTATCTGTAAAATCTTCTGATTTATCAATTTCATCTGATGATTTTAATATATCTCAATTAGATAGTGGTGGGGGCATATATGTTGAAAATTTAGTAATTAATTTACCAGCTGATATCCTTCCGGATACCGAGCCAATATTCTTTGTTAATACTTCAGATAATCAAAATGAATCAAATCAGTATTTGGATTTAGATGTTTTTTCAGGCGCTACTAGCCTAAGGATGAATGAAAATATTGATCCTGGTACTACTTTAGATGTAACTATTAATTTGACTAATATAGGAGATATTAGTTTTAATCAATTGTATGGTGAAATTTTATATCAAGGAAATGATTTAAGCTTCTCAAATAGCAATCTTTTATGGGGAAGTACAAATCCGGGCTCTGACTCATATAGTAATGAGTTAAGTATTTCAGCTATGTCAGATATAATTAATGGTAGTATCTTTAATATACCTGTACGAATTTCATCTGATTATGCCTATGAACAAATTGTAAATATGTCATTTACAGTTGGTCAGGTGTCTGTTAGCGATCCTCTTGGTCCAGATGCATATGGCTATTATATATATGATGAATTAGATATTGATTATGATTTGGCTCCTACGTATTCATGGGTTGAAATTGCCCCTCCTCTAGGTGGAGATGGGTATCAACTTGATATTAATGATAATGGTAATAATCAAGATGAATCAACTGTTATCGACCTTCCTTTTGAATTTACATTTTATGGGGTAGATTATAATGAAGTTACTGTTTGTAGTAATGGTTGGATTGGATTTGGCAGCTTAGACTTAGAATCATTTAGAAATTATCCTATCCCTGGGACAGGAGGCCCTTCTCCAATGGTGGCTGTATTCTGGGATGATCTAGAAGATGGGGATGTTTATGCGCTTTATGATGAATCAAATGATAGATTTATTATTGAATGGTATAATTTTGATACATATTTAGAAAATTCTAATGAAGAGTTTCAAATAATACTTTATAATACTGGTAATCAAACTCCAACAGGAGATGATGAGATGCTATTGCAATATAGAGACTTTAATAATACTAGTGTTGGAGAATATCCTGTAGGAAATTATAATGGAGCAGTTGTTCATGGACAATATACTTCTGTAGGATTAGAGGATCATACAGGTTTAGTTGGACTTGAGTATACTTTTAATAATCAATATCCAACTGCAGCCGCAACATTATCTGATAATTCAGCATTATTTATAACTACTAGATCTTCTTCGCTTTATGCGCAACCTATGGTAGATATTTCTAATAGTGAATTTGAAATAACAATTGCAGGGGATGAGACTTCATCAGAAATATTAAGTATCACTAATTCAGGAGAATCGGAATCTTATTTAACTTATGAGTTAGAAGTCTCTCCATTTGCAAATCCTCAAGGGAATATAGATGATTTTGGATATGGATGGTCTACATCTGATGATGATGATTATATAGACTATAACTGGATTGATATTTCTAATGACAATGAAACGTTAGAATTTGTAAGTAATGACCTTTCTCCTGGATATTTTTCATTAAATTTTGATTTCCCATTTTATGGTGAGCAGTATTCTCAAATTTTAATAAATCCAAATGGGTGGATAGGCTTTGGAGAAGATAATGATGAGTGGGATAACCAGGGTATATATGATGATGGTTCTCCTACAAATGCTATCCTTGGATACTGGGATGATTTAAACCCAGTAAGTGCCGATAATGAAGAAGGGGCTGGTTATGTCAGATATCATTCTGATGATGAAAGAATGGTTGTTTGGTATGATAATGTTAGGCATTGGACAAGCAGTCAGATTATTTTTGATTTTCAAATAGTTCTATTTAGCTCAGGTGAAATAAAAGTTAACTTCAGAGAAATGCAAGGCATCTCAGATGATGGCGGTACTATTGGAATTATTAATTCAGATGGTTCTATCGGTCAACAAGTTGGTTTTGGGGATTCAGAAATCGAAAATAGTTTATCTGTATTATTTAAAACTTCACCTAATTGGTTATCTTTAAATCAGTTTTCCGGAAGTCTATTAGCCGGAGAGTCAGATGACGTAATTCTTGATATTAATATGGAAAATTATTCAGATGGAGATTATGTAGCATATATTTCATTATCTACAAATGCATCAGAAGATATAATTATTCCATTTAGCGTAAGCTATAGCGCCACTGATTTTATGATGGGTGACTTAAATAGTGATGGCGGTGTCGATATATTAGATGTTGTGAGACTTGTTTCTATTATTTTAAATGGAGATGGTACAGGGTATGAACTATCTGTGTCAGACTTAAATTCTGATAATGATGTAAATATCATGGATTGCATTCTTCTAGTTCAAATTATATTGAGTCTATAAGTATGTCAAAGTTTAGAGATCCTAAAATTAATATCTCTAAGGTATATACAAAATCTGGAGATAAAGGATTAACACATCTTATAGGNGGAGAAAAAGTTTTTAAAAATGATATCCGCGTTATTGCGTATGGAGACGTCGATGAATTAAACGTATCGATTGGAGTATGCTCTAATTATCTTAAAAATAGCCCAAATTCTAAAGATTTTGGATATTTAATATCAAGATTAACCTCAATTCAAAATGAGCTTTTTAATTTAGGAACTGTCTTGGCGGCAACTGGATCTCNAATAGAGNCNGACCTTCCAAGGGTTACTGCTGNAGATGTGGAAAATCTTGAAAATGATATTGATAATATGAATGAAAAGTTAGAACCTTTAAGTTCATTCACTCTTCCAGGAGGGGATAGTATTATTTTGTCATTTCATCAAGCAAGGGTTATCTGTAGGAGATCTGAACGAAATGTTGTGGAGGTTATAAATAAGTTTAAAGATTTAGATGAGCTTGTTATTATATATCTTAATCGCTTATCTGATTATTTATTTGTTCTAGGAAGGTTAGTAGCCCAAATATTAAATATAGATGAAGAGCTATGGTCTCCAAATAATATTACTTCTATAAATAAAAAGCCATAACTATCATATAAATAACATAGTTATGGCTTTTTATTTAAAGTCTTAATTTAATATATTAGATATCTCCAGTCGTCAACTTCAACAGCACTCTTGGCTGAATTTAACCAATCAAAATATCCTCTGCTTTTCTTAGATGTTAAAAGCTGAGTCCTAATTTCATCAGATTTTTTATCAAAATCATCTTGATTGAAATCATCTTTAGCACTTACTTTGAGATATAAAAATGCAGATGGGGTTTCAATTAAATCTGTAGTTTGGCCTATATCTGTAGAAAATAGAGCTCCTTCTAATTGAGAGGATCGACCTATTGCTGTGAAGCTTCCAGCTAAAGTGGATGTTTGTCCTGATTGGTAGTTAATAAAATCATTGTTATTGGCCAAATCTTCCCAATTATTAGATGTAGAAATTGCTTCAGATATCATTTGTTTGGCTTGTTCTTTTTTTGAATCTCTCATCAATAATCTTTTTATATTATCTACCACTTCATCAAATTTTCTATAGGTTGATGGGTTTTGATTGATAATATTAAATACTACGATTCCATTTTTCATCTCAATAGGTTCAGAAGTAGCATTTATTTCCCCGTCAAAAGCAAAACGGATAACTTTTCTTGAATTACCCATATTGAATGGTATCCCAGAATTACCCGATAAGGCCTCTGATAAAGTAAGAGTATCTTCTATAGATAGATTATACATTTTTGCAGCATCAGTGAAGTTTGTGTATTTTGCTTCATCAGAGAATAAAAAGGCTTGATTCATTATGCTATCTTTCTCAATTGAATATATTAGTGAATCTTCATTTTGTTCAGGGAATGAATATATTACATAGCTTACATCTATGGTCTTATCAATTTTATACTTATCTTCTTTATTTTTTTCATATTCACTCATTAATGTTTCATCTGATATCGTAATTAAGGAATCTGGAATATCATTTGGATTAAGATATACATAATCAATAGTTGCATTAATATTTTTCTTGTAATAATCATCTAAAACTTCAGTATCTGAAACTGATGCAAGTGAATTGTACATGGTTCTTAGTTTCCTATCTGCTAGCCATGTTTTTAAATAATTTTCCCAAAGTACTAATAGGTTTTCCAATTCAGTAGGTATGTTCCCTGAACGTACCGCATCTTGATATGATAATAAGTCAAATTTCCCTTCGTCATCTGTAAAGAAACCAGCATCTGTTATATTGGATTGAAATGTTGCGGGAGGGGTTTGAAGGAGAAAATCATATACTTCATCAGAATGTACAGTAAGATTCATTTCTTTTATTTTCTTTTCTTTAATATAATTCTCAATGATTGTATTCCAAGCAGCATTTCCAGCGTTAATCATTGCTTGGTCATTCACATCGCCTCCTTGCTGAATAGTTCTATTAATTTGAATTTGTCTTTCATATTCAAATTCTCTTCTGGTGATACTTTCACCATCTATAGATCCAACATATAAAGCTGTATTTTTACTGCCTGTTAAAACAGTTAAAATATTAGCACCTCCAACTAAGCCTCCTACAGTCATACTGGCTATAAAAAAGAATAGTAAGGTCCATAGTATTATGTGAGATCGCTCTCTTAATGATGTCATAGTAAACAAATCAATTTCTCCTAATTTTAATATTCAATTATTCGTGGAGATAAGCAGAATCGAACTGCTGACCTCTTGAATGCCATTCAAGCGCTCTCCCAACTGAGCTATATCCCCAAGAGCAGTAAATTTATATTTTTTTAATCTTCTCTCAAAATAAAATAATCAAAATATTTTGATTAGTTTAATTTAAAAAAGTAAATTTATAATATGAAAAGTAGAATATATGATATAATANTTATTTTTATAATNTCTCTATTTATTGGTCTTNCAAGGTCTTTAGTATTNCAAGATATAGATTTGATTAAGGTTCCAGCAGAGTTGACTNAAGAAGCTCCAGATAGATTTACAGAGCCTCTATTTATNAGTGTTGATCTCGCTAAAACTTTATTTGATGAAAATGCATTATTTNTTGATGCAAGAGATTCGGAAATGTATTTAGAAGGTCATATTAAAAATTCTATAAATGTTCCTTGGGAAAATACTGATAATGACAANATAGATAAAAAGTTTTCTAATATTAATTATGATAAGGATATCGTTATATATTGCAGCGGAGGAGATTGTACTTTAAGTATAGATTTAGGAGAATATATTTTTAATGANCTTTCGTTTGAGAGAGTATTTATATTTGAAGGTGGCTATCCTGCATGGATAGATAATAATTTTCCTATTAGCAAGGGTGGTAATTTATAATGGTTAAGAAATTAATATTTNATCAGAAATCTATTTTATTAATTCGATTAATTATGGGAATAGTGTTTATATATGCTAGCTATAGTAAAATCATTGATCCTTTAAGCTTTTCTCAGAATATTCATAATTATGGAGTNACTCCTTTGTTNGTAGAAAATATTATTGCGCTTACTTTGCCATGGGTNGAGCTATTTATTGGCTTAGGGCTAATTCTAAATGTTAAATATGATGCGTGTTTAGATATATCTATATTTTTAATGGCTCTGTTTATAATATTAATATCTCAGGCTTATTTAAGAGGTAAAAGTATAGATTGTGGTTGCTTTTCAAATGATTTAAGTGNACAAGAGTGGGGTGAAAAGCGTTGGAGTATGCTTAAGAGAATTTTTGAAGATATTGTTTTTTTAATTTTNCTAATTACATTAAAATTTAATTCAATATCTAATAAAGATTAAATTTATATGNAAAAAAAATATTTAGTAATCTTAANGACTTGTTTTACGGCATTTTGTCTTGCNTTNTATTATTATAATAATTCAGAAGAAGAATTTGTTCCAGTAAAATTTTCAATTATTCANTCNTCTAATCTTAGAGGNGAAACGGAACCTTGTGGTTGACCTAAGAATCCTTTGGGCGGTCTTGCTCGAAAAGCTAGNATAATTAAAGAAGAACAAAAAAAAGAAAANAATGTATTAGTATTTGATACTGGAGANACNTTTTTCCTNGAGAATAATAAGTATGATAATGATACAAGGAAAATACATGCAGAAATTATAGCTAAATCTTATAATATGATAGGATNNAANTCTTTATGTCCAGGCTTAAGAGATATTAGTGAATTTGGTGCTTCTTATTTAGNTAACTTGAAAGGTATTGGAGCGATAGGATTTTCATCTTGTAATATTTATGATTCNACTAAAACAAANAGAATTTTTGATCAGTATAGTNTCGTAGATATGAATGGNTTTAAGGTTGCTTATATTGGAGCTTCCTCTGTTTTTAAGAGTNCTGAGGTGCATATTAAAGAACCATTAAAAGAGATTAAAGCTGCGACTAAAATTGCTTTAAAAGAATCTGATTTTATAATATTNCTATTTAATGGAACNGAGTCAGATTTAAATAGATTGCAAGCTAGTGATATAGATATTGATATNATATTATATAGTAAACATAATGGNAAGACAAATAGNCAGGCTTCTTCAAATGGTGGGAAGAAAAGGATACCGGTATTNACNTCGGGGAATAGAGGAAAATACTTAAATAAGATTACTGTTAGTCTTAATGATGCTAATTCTAATCTTCTAGATATTAGTAAAGAAGAAAATAATATTAGAGCATCAAAAAAGTTTTTGGATAATAAGAGCAAATTAAAAACAGAAGAAGTTTCTTTAGAAGANTTTTTTAAAANCAATAAAAAGGTTTCAGAAGATATTGCTCGTCATCGCTTAATTATCAAATCATCAGAAGGTAAAATAGAAAAAGCAATTAATAGTTTTAAAACAGAAAAAATACCACTTAATGGTCAGGTTGAAAGTGACCCTGAAGTTTTAAAGATAGTTGAAGATGGCATGGCAAAGATTGTAAAAGGACCTCAAGGAGGGAAAGATCATAAAGGCAGATTGCCAAGCCACCCTCATCATGGGCATAATCATTAGGAACTTTTAAAGTAATTGAAATATTATGTTTTTTATAAAAAATTATAATATTAAAATATAGTAATATTTTTTTTGAAAGATTTATGCGAAAGTAGCTCAGCTGGTAGAGCATCACGTTGCCAACGTGAGGGTCGACGGTTCGAATCCGTTCTTTCGCTCTAAGGCCTCTTTTAGAGGCCTTTTTTTGGCGTCGTAGCCAAGTGGTAAGGCCGCGGTCTGCAAAACCGCTATGCACCAGTTCGAATCTGGTCGACGCCTCTATGATTTGCCGAGGTGGTGAAATTGGTAGACACAAGGGACTTAAAATCCCTCGAACATTTATGTTCGTGCCGGTTCGATTCCGGCCCTCGGTACTAAAATGAATTTTAATTTTTATAAANAGAATTCANGNAAAGNNATTCTTCTTTTCTATGNATTCTTATTTTCTTCTTGTGTCTATTTCAATACATTTTANAATGCAAAAGTAGCGTATAAAGACGCTCTTCGTATTNTAAATTTGATGAATTANNCAGAAACTCAAATCCCCCCTGAATCAAAGAGGTTGTTGGATTTGTCAATTGCTAACTCAAGAGTAGTACTTGAAAAGTATCCAAATAGCAAGCATGTAGAGGAAGCATATTATCTGCTNGCATCCTCAATGTATTTAAAAGAGGANTATATAAGCTCTAAAGAATATCTAAATACTCTTATTNCTACTTACCTTAANGGANAATACTATAATGAAGCAAGGCTTAGATTAGCTTCAATATATGTTAAAGAAAATAATCTAGNATTAGCNAATGAGTCTATTAAAGATTTTNTGATAGATAATAAGCTAAATAGATATGAAAAATATCTATTGAATATTATTTATGCTGAGATGCATACTATTGACAAAAATATTGACTTAGCTTATAAAAGCTATCAGGATGCAATAGNTAATGCAAGGAATGACTCTGAAAGGATAAAAATATATAATAGNCTTATTCAGTTATCAGAAAAAGAAAAAGATTATGAGAATTTNCTAGTTTTTATTGATGGNTTATATGAGAATTTATCTGANGATAGAGATAAAAAAGAATTGAAGCTTTTATCTCTTGAATATAATAAAAGATTAAAACGATACGATTTTTTAACCTATGAAATAGAAAATATGTTAAATCAATCTCTTTTTGAAGATAAGCGNATGTTTTTATCTGTTGANCTTGCTAAAGCATATTANTATCTTGAAGATTANGCTACTACAGAGGANCTCTTGCTCGAGGTTGTAGATATCTACTCAAGAAAGAATGAAACAGCTGAAGCATANTATTTTCTTGCTCAGATAAATATTAAAAATGATTTTAATTTAGAAATAATTAAAGAATTNCTTAATAAGTCAAAATCGGAGAGATCTAGCTCTAAATATGGAAAACTATCAAAAGAGCTTATTAGAAAACTTGAAAAACTTGAAGATCTTAGTTATGAATATGCAAATTCTATATCTGAAGAGCCTGATAATAATCTTGTAAGCCTTGATAGCGATTCATTACTATTTGATATGGGACAGAGTTATTACTTTGATTTTAATCAAATTGATTCCGCAGTTACTAAGCATAAAGAATTAATTACCAAATTTTCATCTTCTAAGTTTATTCCTAAATCATTATTTGTATTATCAATATTAGATAGCACGGATGAAAATTGGTTTAAACGTCTTCAATCTGAACATCCAGATTATAATTTTGAAGGTTCTAAGGCTAAAGATTCATCTTCTAGTAATTATTATAGTGAAGATTATTATGAAGCTCTTAATCTATTGGATTTAGGTTTTTATGATAAGGCATACCCTATACTTGAAGAATCTTATTTGAATGATGAAAATTCAGAATCATTGTTTTATCTTGGCTATTTAAATGAAATATATATATCAAATCTAAATGATATGTTAACATATTATATCGAATACCTCTATAGAGGAGAAAACTTAGATAATAAAAATTATGTAAAAGAAAAATTAGCCCTTTATTATTATTTGTTTAATAAACAGTACAAAAACTATTTATCTAAAAATTCATTATATGAATGTATCAATAGAAATGATTATGATTATACCATCTCAAATCTTAGTATTGTAAATCAAGATTTATCTGATATGTTAAAAGAAAAATATTCGGATATGAATATCCTGAATAAATCATGGTCTCAATTTAAAAAAGAAGTGAAAGTAATAGATAGTCAGTATAAAATTTTATA
>NZUX01000030.1 GCA_002703645.1 Fidelibacterota bacterium
TACTTCCCAAAAGTTTTTCAAGCTATCGCAGGTAGCTTTATCATTACATTTTCTTTAGTTATACTTGGAATAATTGTATTACTTACCACCTCATCAATAGATATGAGTGCGGAAAATATAACAATGGAAATGCTTCTTCAGTCCATTACAAATTCAACAATTGGTATCATAGTAGTATTAGGATACTGTATTGGAGCAACCTATCTATGGATTAAAGCCTATTTCTTTATTTATTATATAGTTGATCAAAACTTGGGAGCTATTCAAGCTATT
Organism: Fidelibacterota bacterium; assembly: GCA_002703645.1. Classification (GTDB taxonomy): domain Bacteria; phylum Fidelibacterota; class Marinisomatia; order SCGC-AAA003-L08; family D37C17; genus TMED161. Next base: position 274 of record NZUX01000030.1, read on the forward strand.
AAAAAAAGTTTAGATATGACCACTGGCTATGAAGGTGATTTATTTGTTTTATGGATATCTACAATTTGCATGAATTTTTTGGGGATTTTACTTTATGGCATTGGTCTGCTATTTACCTTGCCCTATACATTGATTCTACTATCTATGTTTTATACTAAATATTTATGCGCAATCAAAGAATCATGAAAGTATTAATTCTTACTATGATATTAGCTATATCATGTAATAAACTATTAAAAAAGGAGGAGGAAGTAAATCCATTGAAAGATAAACTGACAAAATTACAATATGATGTTACGCAAAATTGTTCTACGGAACCACCATTCCAAAATGAATATTGGGATAATAAAGAGGATGGAATATATGTCGATATTGTATCTGGTAAACCACTATTTTGCTCTATACATAAATATGATTCTGGTACTGGCTGGCCATCATTTTATGATATTATTGATGATGAATCCGTTAAAGAAAGTGATGATTATGAAACAGGCTATAAGCGTATTGAACTTAAATCAACATCTTCAAATTCACATTTGGGTCACTTATTTAATGATGGACCGAATCCAACAGGTATGCGATATTGTATTAATTCTGCATCATTAAAGTTTATTAAGTATGACGATTTGGATAAAGAAGGTTTAGGAAACTATAAAAAATTATTTAATCAAAATGAAGATTAATAATATCTTAATCATATTATTACTACTTTTGGGATGTGAAAATACTCCTGCAGAACCTCAAAATGTTCATGGGTGTCTTGATTCCCAAGCCTGTAACTATAATTCAAATGCTACAATTGATAATAATTCGTGTTGGTATGCTGAGGAAGGCTGTGAATGTATTAATGGTGAAGGAGCAAGCGTTGATATATGTGGAGTCTGCGATACAGATGAAACAAATAACTGTATCCAAGATGAATGTGGAATTTGGGGTGGTGATGGCCCTTCAGAAAATTGTGATTGCTATGGAAATTGTTTAACAGTTGAAAATCTCGCTGGAACTTGGGATACAACATCACAATCATCTGAGATGACAATATCTATAGATTATGGATTGATGTTTTCTGGCCTTGATGCTTACTCTTGTACATATATGGGAGGAGCATACATTGAAGCAGATGGTTGTGTTTTAGATGAAACAACAATGGCTATCTATGCAGGAGCTTCTTGCACAGAAATAGGTGGTACACTTTCTGGTAATATATGCTCTGCATCAGGAACTGAAGATCTTTGTTGTGGAGCTACAATGGAAATGCTTTCTCAGACTATTACAATTGTAGACCATGGAGACCATGGAGATATGACTATAGTTGCAACTTATAATGATGATGGTGATGGAGAAATGACAGAAACATCTTATGCTCTTGTAGAAGTTGATGGTACTGATATTACAGTTACTATGGGAAGTGATGACGATCATGACGACCACGGAGATGACGATCATGGGTCAGAAGTTATGTCTGGAACGATAACTATAGATGGAGATACTGCAACAATGGTATTTACATTAGATCTTGATGATATGGATGACATGATGGGAATGACTATGTCAAGTGCAATGACATTAGTACTAGAAAAGCAATACTAATCTTGTACTAATTTTATAACGTAATAAGCTCTCCACTAATATTATCTTTCAAAATAGTATCAATCCGATATCCTATCTGTTCAATTGTCTCCCATTGGGTATAATCTTCATTAGGCATCGCTATACGATTTGCTTGGGTATCAATGATACCTGGAAGAATTGCATTGCAACGAACTTGACTATCATTTAATTCTATATCAATTAGTTTTGTTAAATGATGAACCGCCGATTTACTGATAAGATATGAGCTAGCAGTAGGGAAACCATCTAATGCTGCCTTAGATCCAAAATTAATTATACAGCCATGATTTTGATTTTTAAAACGAGGAAGAATAGAGCGGCATCCATTTAAACAGGTATAAAAATTTATAGAATGCATTTTTTCCCAATCCTCTGTATCCTCAATTAAATCACCCATACTAAATCCGCCAACACAATTAATCCATCCATCAATCTGTTTGTATCTTGCAATGACATTATCAATTGCACTATTTATTTGCGTATTATTCAGCATATCAACCTGCATTGTTTCTACTGATTCTTGCTGATATACCACTTTTTGCTGACGACTAAATCCAATAATATGATCATATTTATCTGCAAAATAATTAATAAGACCTTGAGCGGTTTCTCCATCACTTCCTGTAACAATCATTACCTTATTATTCATCTTCAAATTTCCCATTAGTTAAGCGTTTAATTTCTTCTTCTGTTTTTTTTAATATACCATCAACACCAAGTTTTTGATAAGCATCAGAAGCAATTGGTTCTCCAAAATTTAATGTAATTGTTCTAGGAGATAACGTCCATCTATTCTTTGGCTTAAATTCAAAAGCTCCTATACAACCAACTGGTATAATCGGAATATTTGTATTATATGCCATATGAAATCCACCTTTTTTAAATCGTGATAAATTACCAGTAATAGTACGAGTTCCTTCAGGAAGAATAATGACATTGATACCTGTTTTTAAAAAATTTTCAGCCGCTTTTACACTTGCAATAGCAGCTTCTTGATTACTCCTATCGATGGGTATTGCATTCCATCTTTTAAGCATCGATTTCCAAATTGGATAATTATAGTTTTCTTTTGCAATTAAAGCTGTACAAGGNGACGTCATTGGATAGGCAAATAAAAATGGGTCAATAAAACTNCCATGATTAAACATATAAATGTAATTACCTTCTTTCGGTATAACACCTTTGATTTTTACATTAACAAAAAGACTCTTTAAAACTAAATAGCAAACCACTTTTGATGATTTATACATCCAAGATTTTGGTAATAAAAATGAAGAAATAATAAATAATGGTCCAATAACCAATAACATATTAAGTGCGATAAAATAAATTATTATGCTACGAATTTGATTAATCATGAATATCTTTAATTGCGTTAAATAGTTTTATACTTGCTTTAGGAAAAGCATAGGAATCTAACTTTGAAATATTAATCCATTGAAAATCAGTTGGACCATTTAATTTAATTTTATCACCTTCGTATTTACACTGAATGGCATTAATGGTTACTGAAAAATGAGAGTAATGATGATCTACCTGATGAATCAATGATTCAGGTTTAATATTGATAGATAACTCTTCTTTAATTTCACGCTTAATAGCGGCGCTACTGGTTTCATTTTTTTCAATCTTACCACCAGGAAATTCCCAAAGGCCACCAAGAAGGCCATCCTCTTTTCGTTTTGTTATGAGTAATTTTTTTTTATTCCAAATAATCGCCACTGCAACATTATAATGTGGCTTTTTTACTTTTTTAACTTTAGTGGGTAAGTCTGATTGAATACCAAGCTTAAATGCTTCACATCCTTTGCCTAATGGACATTCATCACATAATGGAGTTCCAGGTTTACAAACATATCTACCTAAATCCATAATTGCCTGATTAATATCTCCTGGTCGCTTATCATTAATAATAAAACTCATAAAATCATTAATTTGATTTTTATTNTTTGATGGAATCTCTTTATATGCATAAAATCGAGAAACCACTCTATTCACATTTCCATCTACCACACCAATAGGAATNTTAAATGCAATTGACTGTACTGCTGCTGCAATATATGGCCCTACTCCTTTTAACTTTTCAAATTCTTCGACACCCACAGGAACTTGAGAATCTTGATTATTTAAAACTTTACATGATTCATGAAAATTACGTGCACGCGAATAATATCCTAAACCTTCCCAATATTTTAAAATATCATCAATAGATGCTTCGGCTACACTTTTAATATTGGGAAATCGATCAATCCATTTTAAATAATAAGTATGAGCTGTAGTAACCTGTGTTTGTTGCAGCATAATTTCTGATACCCATATCTTATACGGATCCTGTTCTCCTCTCCAAGGCATTGCCCTATCACATGAATCATACCAATATAATAATTTATCTGTAATTTGATTATAGGTCATTAATGTAGCAATTCATTTTCCAGTTTAATTGTTCTAATATATCCAAAAAAGATTGTCTATAATCTTCGTTAATATCAAGAATAAATTTATTAAGCAATTCCTCCATATCAATATCCAGTTTTTCTGCAATTTTAAGACCTTTAGATGATAATAAAACGACTTGTTCTCGCNTATCTTGAGAAGATTGCTGTTTCTTTAAAAATGAGTGTTTAATAAGAATATTCACATTTCTAGTTAATGTACTATTATCAATACCAAGTATTGATGATAGCTTACTCATAGATATTCCACTAGATGAGATATTAGTTAATGTATAATACTGTGATAATGAAAGATTATTTTTTGAAGCAACTTGACGCGCAAGCACATTCATATTACATAAAAAAGAATTTAAATGTTCAGAAATCATTAATTGTATTATACAATATAATTATAAATTTTCCAAATAGGCTTTAATATCACTATAAGAACTTACAACATTTATATTTTGATTAATTTTTTTCATTTCACTCTTTGTTAAGGATGTTGTAATGCCTAATACTCTTGCATTAGATTGAATGGCTGACATTAACCCTGTTTTTGAATCTTCAATAATAACCGTATCTTTAGATGATAAAGATAAAGATTCCATTGCTTGTAAATAGGGAGATGGAGATGGTTTTGGTTCTATAGCTTCTGTAACTGTAATGGAAAATGAAAAATAACGATCTATGCTAGTACAACTTTGAATTTTCTGATAGGTTAGTCTTGTTGTATTGGTAACCAAGCCAACTTTAATATGAGTATCTCTAATAAATGAGTTATAAAAATCCTCAAACCCATCAATATATTTTAAATCAGTTTCCATAATATGATGTAAATATGTTCTAAGTTTAGATCGTATAAAGTCTTCTTCTTCATTTAAATTAAATTTACTCATAAAACGAGGATAAAAATCTTTATAAGACATTCCTTTAAATTCAGATAATTCACTTGCATCTACTGTAATGCCATATTCATTTAATAACTTAATTTGAGCTGAATCAAACAAACCCTCCGAATCTAATACAGTACCATCCATATCAAACAAAATTCCACTAATTTTATTTGTATTATACAATATTATATCGCTTTATATATCTGTAGTTGACTATCTTCTTTAAATCTNTTCATATCATAATCACCATAAACCTCATCAATATAAAATCCATTATCTATGAGAAGTCGATTGATTGTATCAGGATAATACATTCGCATTTGATATTCAAATTGCTTGCTATTATCTACATACTTTTGGTAACGATATTCCCATATAATATCACAAATTTCAGTTTCATGATTATACTCACAATACTCATAAATTTTAACAATATCATCATTAGTAGAATCTTTAAAATCCATAACTAATTCCGGCTTATTATTTGATTTAAATAAAAAAGATGGATGAGGATGAACAATATCAAGAATGAATATGCCATTATCAGACAGATGTGATTTGACACATTGAAAACATTGTGCAGCCTTATCATTTATTAATAAGTGTAAGAATGTATTAAATGCTACAAAAATATAATCAAATTTATGGTCAATTTTAAATGAAGTCATATCTCCATGAATGATTTGATTTTGATGCTCTTCATGTAAGAGTTTTGACCGAGTATAATTGCAGAATTCTTTAGATAATTCTAAACCAAAATACTCAACATCATTACGCAATAAGGGTACGCCTAAACGACCTGTCCCAGAACCTAATTCAAGAACTTTGGAATGGGGTGGAATAATTTTTTTATAAAATTCAATATCATCTCTTTTCCACCAATACTGATCGTCATATAAAGAGGGGTTCTGATATATATCAAAAGTATTGATCAAGTAACTACAATAAGCTCTTTACTTGATTTATTCATTGGCTGACAGGAATCCTTTTTGATAATACAATCATCTTCAATTCGGACACCACCCCATCCAGCTATATATATACCGGGCTCAATAGTAATGACATTATTTTCTTCTAGAAGATTATGATTAACAGATGAAATCCTTGGCATTGTATGAACTTCTAAACCNAAACCATGGCCTGTTGAATGCATAAATAAATCTCCATATCCTTTTGCTTCAATAACATCTCGGCAAGCTTTATCAAGCTCAGAGCACTTAATACCACTTTTTGCATATGAAATACCAGCAAGCTGTGATTCTAATACAATATCATAAATTTCTTTATGCTTATCTGATGCTTCACCTACAACAACTGTTCGTGTCATATCTGCATGATAACCTTTATATAAGGCTCCNAAATCCATCACAATAAAATCACCATATTTAATGGTATTTTCAGATGGAGTTGCATGCGGAAGCGCACCATTAGCTCCACTAGCTACAATTGGATCATAACTATCTCCATCTCCACCTTCCTGTTTAAATAAATAAGACATTCTAGATGCAATATGCTTTTCTGTAACACCAACTTTAATTTCTGTTAAAATAATATCAAACACTCTATCTGTTATATCTACTGCACACTGCAATGCATCAATTTCGCTCTGATCTTTAACAGCAGCAATATTTTCTACTATATCATTAACAGGAATCAATTCTTTAACATTTAAAGCTTTTTGAAATTTACTATACATATCATATGATAAATGATTTCCTTCAAAACATAAGCTCCATGATTTATCTAATAAATTTTCATCATTTATATATTTTAAATGATTAGCAGTTATATGAATTTTTTGATTATATACTTCATGCTTAGACTGTTCTGTATATCTTCCATCAGAAAAAAAATGATCATCATTATCTGTAATTAATAAAAATCCAGAAGAGCCAGTAAAACCACTTAAATAACGCACATTAGTAATATTTGATGTATAAAAGGAATTATAACCATTATTTTTCATAATGGATTTTAATCTCTCTATACGTTGTTCATATATTTTCATTATCCCTCCTTAGATAATCCTTTTTTAATTTTTGCCTGTCTTTGTGCTATGCTTGTTTTTNCAATTGATTTATTTTTAATAACTACCTTTAAAACATTTTTAGCCTGANTATACTGTTTTTGTCTAATGAGAATATCAACAAAAGTAAGAGTCGCCATTTTGGGGTCAATTTTAGCTGGTTTTACTTTAGTTGGTTTTGATTCAATTGTATTTTTTTTAGAACGACTAGATTTTTTTGTACTTGTTCGTTTTGAGGGTTTTGCTTTTTTACTAATTCTAGATGATTTTCTTTTAGGTTTTTGAATTGATTTCATAACACTAGTGGCAAATTCATCACCTGGTAGCAAATCTAAAATTTGATGTAAAAGGTTTTTCATTGATGATTGATTAGTATTTGTAGATTGATAATGAAGAACTAGCATTTTCATTGCGTTAATATATAGCTCATCAGAAGCAAGAATTTCTTTTAATAAACGAACAGCTAATTTAGGATCTGAATGAATCATTGCAATTTTTGCTTTAATATATTTACCATCATTATTATTAGGATTTAATAATAAACCGATATCTATAACTTTTAATGCTCGATCATAATCTTTTTCCTTTAAATATTCTTCTGCCAAAAGNGGAAAAAAAGATGTTCCAAGATCTTCATTAAAAATTACCTCTAAATCTTTTTTATTCATTTATATGCTTCCTATTTTTATCATACCACTCATTAATATATTCTATTGTAATGTTAACAGGAGTTCCTGGACCAAAAAGTTTGCCTACTCCATACTTGGTTAACTCTTCCATATCTTGATCTGGAATAATACCTCCACCCGTTAATAACACATCACCAATTTCATTTTGATCCATTAAATCTTTTACCTTCTTAAAAATAGTCATATGAGCTCCACTTAATACGGATAAGGCAATAACATCAGCATTTTCTTGAACAGCAGCAGAAACAATCATCTCCGGTGTTTGACGTAGTCCTAAATAAATAACTTCCATTCCAGAATCTCTAAATGCTCGAGCAAGAATTTTAATTCCTCTGTCATGACCATCTAACCCTGGCTTTGCCATAATTACTCTTATATTACTCAATCTTGACTCCTTATCAATAGAGTTACAGGACCATCATTGGTTAATTTAATATCCATGTTTNCCTGAAATACTCCTGTTTTAATATTTTTATACTGTTTTGACATATANTCAATTAAATCATTATAAATAATTTTTGCACTTTTAACATCCATGGCATTTATATAGCTTGGCCTATTCCCTCGTTTAGTATCACCACATAAAGTGAATTGACTAACAAGCATGATTTCACCATTAATGTCACTAACCGATAAATTCATTTTTAAATTTGAATCGTTAAAAATACGTAATTTTATTAATTTGTGGGAAATATATTTAATATCTTCTATAGAATCATTCGATTCTATTCCAATCAATGCTAAAAACCCCCTATTAATTGAATTAGTAATATTACCATCACAAAATACTGTGCAATCCTTAACTCTTTGAACAAGTGCAATCAAGTTTCAATCCATACATTATCTTCTCCAATAATTTCTCTTAATGATTGAATAAAATCAATCTCTGGACTAACATTAATATCTTGAGAAACTACTTTATGAATATATCCAGCTGATGTTTCAATATTTAAAATAAATCTACAATGACCTTTATATGATTTAGTTAATGATTTAATAGAATTCAAAATTGATTCATCTTTTTTATCATACGCAATCTTAACATGAATATATTTACTAAATTTTGATCGTGCAGTGTTCATTGGAATAATATCATCAGCTATAATTTTTAACACATCATCTCCATCAGCTTGACGATTTGAAAGCTTACCACTAATAAATAAAAGTGCATTTTCATGAATTAAATCTTTTTTCTTTTCATACAAATCATTAAAAACAAATATTTCAGATCGAGAAGACATACGATCTAATGTAACAATAGCCCATTGATTATTTCTCTTATCAAATAATAATTTTATGCTAGATATTATTCCACCAACTCTTAAGTCTTGATTTTTTNTATTAATATTATCAATATCAAAATCTGCTAAATCAAATTTATATGGCTCTAGTGGATTCCCTGATAAATAAAAACCAATTAGCTCTTTTTCTTTTGCCAAACACTCTTCATCAGTCCATTCAGGAATATCTTCTAATTCTGGTATGGGAATCTCCAATGTAGTATCAGAACTAGAGAAAAGTGATTCTTGATCATTATTCATTTTTTGATTATATAGCTGTCCGAATCGTATAACTTGATCAATTGATTGAAATTGCTGAGATCGATGTCCATTAATATTATCACAAGCCCCTGATAAAATAAGACTTTCTAATGTTTTTTTATTCACTGCAGTAGAGCCAATAGTACATAAATCAAAAATTGTTTTATAATTTTGATTATCAACTCTATACTTTGCAATATCATCAGCTGCTTTATAGCCAACATTTTTAATTGCAGCTAAACCATATGATATAGTTTTATCATCCACAACTCTAAAATCAGCAAAAGAAAGATTTACATCAGGTGGAAGAATCTTAATATCATATTTTTTAGCATCATCAAATAATTTAACCACACGATCTGTATCTGTAATATCTGATGACAAATTAGCAGCATAATATTCAGCAGGATAATAATTTTTTAGCCACGCTGTTTGATATGCAATCATGGCATATGCAGCCGAATGACTTTTGTTAAATCCATATTCAGCAAATCTTTCAAGCAATTCAAAAATTTCTATAGCAATTTTCTCATCTATATTTTGGTCTTTAGCTCCATTGATGAAATCAGTTTTAAATCCTGCAAGTAAGCGCTTTTTTTTCTTTCCCATCGCTTTTCGCATAATATCTGATTGAGATAATGTGAATCCTCCTATAGCAGTAGCAATTTCCATTACTTGCTCTTGATAAACTATAATACCAAAAGTTTCTTCTAAAATACTTTCAAGTTTTGGATGTAAATATTTAATTTGAGATTTCCCATGCTTGCGATTAATATATTCAGGTATATTTTGCATAGGCCCAGGACGATATAATGAATTCATTGCAATCAAATCTTCAAATTTAGTTGGTTTTAAATTTTTTAGATGTTCTTGCATTCCAGAAGATTCAAATTGAAATATTCCAACAGTATTACCACTAGCAAATAAATTAAAAACATTACTATCATTTAAATCTAAGCTAGACATGTCAATATTTTGATTATGGCGCTTATTAATGATATCTACTGCTTTATCAATAACTGTTAAATTTCGCAGTCCTAGAAAATCCATTTTTAACAACCCTAAATCTTCAACTGATTTCATATCAGCTTGAGTAGTAATATCACCAGTAGATGGGTTTTTGTATAATGGAACATAATTTGTTAATTCACCTGGAGTAATTACAATACCTGCAGCATGCGTCGCAGCATGACGATGCATCCCTTCTAATATCATTGAATGATCAATTAATTCTTTAATAGTAGAGCTATTATCATACGATTCCTTTAAATCTTTATTTAGTTTCATCGCTTTTTCTAAAGTGACTTTAGGATCAGCTGGTATCATTTTAGCTATTGTATCCACTTGACCATATGGCAAACCCATAACTCGACCGACATCACGAATTGATGATTTTGCTTTCATGGTTCCAAAAGTAATAATTTGTGCTACTGATTTTTTACCGTATTTACTTTTAATATAATCAATGACTTTTGAACGTCCTTCAACACAAAAATCAATATCAATATCAGGCATTGATATTCTATCAGGATTTAGAAACCGCTCAAACAGTAAATTATATTTTAATGGATCTAAATTTGTAATTCCAGAGCAATAAGAAACAATCGATCCTACAGCAGACCCTCGTCCAGGGCCAACCGGAATATTATTAGATTTTGCATAATTCACAAAATCTTGTGTAATTAAGAAATATCCAGCAAATCCCATCTTTTTAATAACATCTAGCTCATAATCTAATCTACCTTGTATTTGCGGAGTGATGTCGGAATAACGTTCTTTAAGCCCATCCATACAAATCGAACGAAGATAATCATTCGAATCAATAGAGTCTCCATTTAATTCTGGAATTGGAAATTCAGGTAAGTGATATTTATCCATGGGAATATTGACATTACAAGATTCTGCAATTTTGACCGTATTTTCTAATGCACGAGGAAAGTTTTTAAATAATTTATACATTTCATCTTGAGTTTTAATATAAAATTGACGTGGAGCATAACTTAAACGATTTGTATCTGAGCGCTCTTTCCCCATACCACAACAAAATAAAATATCATGAGAATCAGAATGTTCTTCAAATGCATAGTGATTATCATTAGTAGCAACTAATTCAATACCCAACTCTTTAGATAGTTTTAATAGAACTTCATGGGAACGCAATTCTTCTTCAAGGCCATGATTCTGAACCTCTAAATAAAACCGTTCACCAAATATCTCTTGATATTCCAATGCAGCCCTTTTTGCTTCATCGTAATCATTAATACTAGCATAATAATTAACCTCTCCTGCTAGACAGCCACTTGTACAAATCAAACCTTCATTATACTCTCTAATTAAATCTTTATCAATACGAGGTTTATAATAGAACCCATCTAAATAGCCAATTGATACAAGTTGAGTAAGATTTTTTAACCCAATTTCATTTTGAACTAATAATAATAAATGATGATAATTCCATTTTTTACTATTTTTGTCAATATGCCTATCGGTATGCTTACCTTGGGCAACATAAACCTCACAGCCAAGTATAGGTTTAATTCCCTTAGCTATTGAATTTTTATAGAATGGTATTAATGAAAATAAATTACCATGCTCAGTAACTGCAATTGTATCCATATTGATATCAGCTAAACGATTTGACATCATATCAATAGACTGCGCAGCATCAAGTAATGAATAATCTGTATGGTTATGTAAATGAATAAAGTCTGACATAATATTAATAAGAAAGTAAAATTATAATAATACCATTAGCAATCATCACTTTTAAAATATTAGAAAAATAATGCAATTTTGTAGTAGTAATATTTACTCTCAATCCCCATATAATATACAATAATGGTATGTGAATTGAAAAAAAGATTAATGGAATATAATACGTCGAATAATTCAAAATATATAATGGGCTTATAGATATAAGAATGAATATTAAAGATAAAATTCTTATTAAGAGAATAGTTTGATTTTGACCATATACAATCGGAAAAGTTTGAATATTATTTTGATGATCGCCATTAATATCTTCCAAATCTTTTATAATTTCACGAATTAAATTAAGGAAGAATGCTAAAATAAATATTTTCCAAGTAATAATAATTTGATTAGTTAGTCCAGCTTCAGTATATAAAAATACACTACCAACTAATAATGAAATGACAATATTTCCTATAAGGGGTATTTTTTTTAAAAAAATCTCATAAAAAATAAGTAATGGAAGAACCAAAAATAAGGCTATGCTTTTTGCAAGTGGATATATTTGCCAAGCTTTCCACGATCCAATAAAAAATAATATGACAATTAAATAAAAAATATATTTCTGAGTAAATGGATATTTAACTAAAAATCTATTAGGCTTATTAATTTTATCAATATTAATATCAAGAAAATCATTTAATATGTTAGCCCCTGACATATAACAAATAATAATGAGATTCAAATTATAAAACTCCACCATATTAGATGATCCAATAAGCAAATAAACTACCCATGAGGTAAAAACACCTAGAGCAATATTGAAAGGTCTAAAAAAAAGAAAGAAAGAAAATAAAAACTTCATAATTGAAACATAATTATTCTTGGCTTACCATCCAAGTCATTAAAGGTTTGAAAAGGGTACGAATAAAATAAATCAATTATTTTTTTTTCTTGATCTTCAGTACCAAATTCAAAAATAATTAAGCCATTTTTATTTAAAATAAACTTTGATATATCAGCAATACGTTTATAAAAATTCATTCCATCAGAGTGATCAGTTAATGCATCTAGTGGATCATAATACTTAACAGAGTGCTCTAAATTATTGATTTCTTTAGATGGTATGTAGGGTGGATTAGATACAATAATATCATATTTATTTTTTGGTAACTCTTTTAAAATATTACATCTATATGTATTAATAATATTACTGCATGCATAATAATTTACATTACTAATTGTAGTTTCCAACGCAATATCAGACTTATCAATTGCATCAATATTTATATCAGAGATTTCTAATGCTAAGGTAGTTGCAATACAGCCTGAACCTGATCCAATATCAATTAATGAAGAAAAACTTTTTTTTTTAATATATCAATAATCAATTCCGATTCAGGTCTTGGTATAAAAACATCTGGGTTAATCAAAAAATCTCTACCATAGAATGTAGCTTTCCCCATTAATAATTGGATAGGAATATGATCTAATCGTCTATCAATTAAATCTAAAAAATTAGTAATATGAATATCCTTTAGATTTTTGTTTTTATTTAAAATTAGCCAAGATGATTTTTTTTGAAGAATGTGTAAAAGAAGCCACTCAGATTCTTTTTGATAATTGGAAATACCATTTTTTTTAAGCTCACGTGCTCCTAAACTTAATATAGATTGAATGGAATTAGACTTATGCATTTTCCATTAATAATTTTTGATTTTCAAGTTGTAATGATTCAAAAATTTCTTGAAGATCACCATCCATAATATCGTTTAATTTATACAATGTTAAATTAATTCTATGATCTGTAAGTCTGCCTTGTGGAAAATTATACGTTCGTATTTTGGCGCTTCGATCACCGGTTGATACCATTGATTTTCGTTTATCAGCTCGCTCTTTAGCTTGTTCTTCTTGTTGAATTTCATAAATTTTACTTCGTAAAACTTTTAATGCTTTATCTTTATTTTTATGTTGTGATGATTCATCTTGACATGTCACTACAACCCCAGTAGGTAAATGTGTTACTCTGATGGCAGATTCAGTTTTATTAACATGCTGNCCACCTGCACCAGATGCTCGATAAGTATCTATTTTAATATCAGAATCTTTAATTTCGATATCTAAGTCTTCAATTTCAGGTAATACGGCTACTGTAGCGGCGCTAGTATGCAATCTACCACTAGATTCTGTATCTGGAACACGCTGAACTCGATGGACCCCACTTTCAAATTTCATGTTTCCATATGCTCCAATACCTTTAACACTAATTACCGCCTCTTTAATACCACCCCCCTCATTATCATGTAGTGTAATAATTTCACTGCTCCACTTCATTCTTTCTACATATCTCATATACATTCTCATTAAATCTCCTGCAAATAATGCAGCCTCATCTCCACCTGTACCACTCCTAATTTCAAGAATGATATTATTATTATCATTTGGATCCTTAGGAATCAAAAGAATTTTTAATTCTTGTTCTAATTTATCTATTTCATCTGATAATATGGATATTTCTTCTTTTGCTAATAAGGCTAATTCAGAATCTTCGCTTTCTAAAATCTCTTTAGCTGATTTTAATTGATTTATTTTATCAATATATACAGTTGATTTTTCAACTATAGGAGATAAGCTATTATGCTCTTTTGCAATTTTAGCAAACTTTTTGGAATCCGATATAATCACTGGATCAGATAAAGAATCTGATAGTTCATTATACTGATTAATAATAGATTGAAGTTTATCTATCATCCTATTGCATCAGCAATATGTTTTTTACCATGGTATTCATCTAATGTTTCTCCAAAAGCACTTTTAAGAGCTTCAAGCGAAACTTCCAATTGCATATCATCTGGTGCATTAGTCGTAATATTTTGTAGCCATAATCCAGGCTTTATAAAATATTTTAATATAATATTATTTTGATATTGAGATGAAAATTTTAATATTTCATATCCAAGACCTGACACTAAAGGTATAAATAAAATATGCATTACAAAACGATTAAGCAGAGTAATACTTCCAAATAATTCAATAAATATTCTATCGATAACAATAAATGATAAAATTGCAACAAGCATTACAATAAACATAAAACTAGTACCACATCTAGGATGTTGCGTTGGATATTGATTGGCACTTTTAATATTTAAATCATCACCATTTTCAAATGTATATACCACCTTATGCTCAGCTCCATGATACTGAAATAATCTTTTAGCATCATTAGTTTTAGATATGATAAAGAGATAAAGAAGAAAAATAGTAATACGAACTAATCCAGAAATAATATTAAAAAGAATTGGATCTTGTTCTGCATTAAAAAACCATGATGTCAATCCAAGAGGTAAAAAAATAAATAAGGAAAGTGCAAAAATAATAGATACAACGGTCATAATAAATTCTACAAATTTATTTTGCTTATTTGCTTCTTCTGGGAACGCAATATCGGCAGACCACTGCAACGTACTAAATCCAATTTTCATTGCTTCAAATAAACTGACTGCACCTCTAAGAATCGGTAAATTAAAACGTTTATTTTTATGTATCAGAGAAATAAATTCTTTTCTTTTGGTTATAATATCACCATTTGGATTTCGTACTGACGTTGCAATAAATCCTGGAACCCTCATCATAACACCTTCAATAACAGCTTGTCCACCTACCAAAATAGATGATTTTGTTAATAAAATAATTAATTGATTTCTTAAAAAATTTCTCATAATAACAAAAAGCGATTTAATACTTAATTATTAAATCGCTTTATTAAATTAAAATATTTATTGATCAGAGTCTTTAGATGTCATATTGTATTTTTTCATATACTTTTCAATTCGCCCTGCAGAATCCACTAGATTTTGACGACCTGTAAAAAAGGGATGAGATTTGTTTGATATTTCTAATTTATAAAGAGGATATTCTTTACCATCTTCCCATTTTATCGTATCTTTTGTTTCTACTGTAGATCGAGTTAAAAAAGAGTAATCACATGAAAGATCTTGAAATACAACATATCTATAATTTTCTGGGTGTATATTTTTTTTCATAATTGGTATATCTCCTTAATTACAATCTAAAATTATCTTTTCTAATCTATTCATAGCTTCATTAATAGTATCCTCAGAAGTTGCATATGAAAAACGTATATTATGATTCGCACCAAAACTATTTCCTGCAACAGATACTACTGATTGACTTTCTAATAAAACTAGGCATAAATCTAATGCACTTTTAATTATTTTTCCACAAACATTTCTATTAATTAAATTACTAATATCTGGGAAAACATAAAAAGCTCCACCCGGTATATCACATGAAATACCATCCATAGAATTTAATCTATTAACTATTAAATCACGACGAATCTTAAATGCGGCTTTCATATTTTTTACAGATGATTGATCTCCTAAAAGAGCTTCTGTGGCAGCAAATTGTGCAATACTATTAGGACAAGATGTACTTTGTCCTTGTAATTTTGACATTGCTTTAATGACATCCTTATTACCACAAGTGTATCCAATACGCCAACCAGTCATCGCATATGTCTTCGAACAACTTTGAAATGTTAAAATTTTATCATAGTCTGGGCATAATTGATAAGTACTTTTAAAAGGTAAATCATAAGTCAATTGTTCATAGCATTCATCTGAAAAAACCCAAATATTATTAGAGCGAGCAATATCAATGGTTCGCTTAATTGCCTCATCACTCCAAACACCACCTGTTGGGTTAGATGGTGAGTTAATAATAATTCCTTTAGTATTACTATTAATTTTAGATTCTAATTCATCAAAAATAGGTTCATATTGCTTCGTAGGATTTGTCTTAACAAATACAGGGGTAGCTCCAGTAACAGATACAAAATCTGGGAATGATACCCAATATGGACTAAAAATAATTAC
Organism: Fidelibacterota bacterium; assembly: GCA_002703645.1. Taxonomy (GTDB): domain Bacteria; phylum Fidelibacterota; class Marinisomatia; order SCGC-AAA003-L08; family D37C17; genus TMED161. The sequence continues at coordinate 17,061 of NZUX01000030.1, forward strand.
CTCATCACCTGCTTGAAAGAGAGCTTGACAGGCATTATATAAAGAATGTTTTCCACCAGATGAAACAATGATTTCTTCCAAATTATAATCTAAATGATTATCGCGCATTAATTTTTGTTGAATAGCATGCTTTAATGATTGAGTTCCAGCTCCAGGTGTATACCTAGTATGACCACTATTCATTGCTTCAATTGCCGCATTGATAATATTAGATGGGGTGTTAAAATCTGGTTCTCCTACACTCATATTAAATACTTCAACCCCTTTTGATTTTAATTCTGCTGCTTTAGCTGTCATTTCTAGAGTAGCAGAAGGCTGAATGCGATGTATGCGATTTGCTAATTTCATTATTCACTCATAGAATCTAAAAATTCTCGATTAGTTTTTGTTCGTAATAATTTTTCTGATAAAAATTCCATGGATTCAGTATTGGTCATTCCTGATAATAATTTTCTTAAAATCCATAATCGTTGTAAATCTTTTTTACCAATCAATTTATCTTCACGTCTTGTTCCTGATTTATTTAAGTCAATCGCTGGAAAAATTCTTTTATCACTTAAAGTTCTATCTAAAACTAATTCCATATTTCCAGTGCCTTTAAATTCTTCAAAAATTACTTCATCCATTCTACTCCCGGTATCAATTAAAGCGGTCGATATAATAGTTAAACTACCACCATCTTCAACATTTCTTGCGGCACCTAAAAATCTTTTAGGTTTATGCAATGCATTAGAATCAACACCACCGGATAAAATTTTACCACTATGTGGACTCACTGTATTATATGCTCTAGCTAATCTAGTTATCGAATCTAATAAAATAACTACATCCTCTCCTACTTCAACTGCTCTTTTTGCCTTTTGTAAAACCATTTCTGCAACTTGTACATGTCGATCCGCTGATTCATCAAAAGTTGAAGCAACAACTTCAGCTGATACGTTCCGAGCCATATCTGTTACTTCCTCTGGNCTTTCATCAATTAATAAAATCATTAAATTAATTTCAGGATTATTTTTTGAAATTGAATTAGCAATTTTTTGCAATAAAACAGTTTTACCCGTTTTAGGTTGAGCAACAATTAATCCTCTTTGTCCTTTCCCTATAGGAGAAAGAATATCGATTACTCGTGTAGATAAAGCCCTACTATCTACTTCTAATTTTAACTGCTCTTCTGGATATAGTGGAGTCAAATTGTCAAAATAAATCACATTTCTATGAGAATCTGGTTGATTACCATTAATGCTATCTACCCTTAAGAGTGCAAAAAAGCGCTCATTATCTTTTGGTGGACGAATCTGACCTGTAACAATATTTCCGGTTTTGAGCTTAAATCTTTTAATCTGTGAATGTGAAACATAAATATCATCAGGGCCTGGTAAATAACTACATTCTGGAGATCTTAAAAAGCCATACCCATCAGGTAAAATTTCTAAACAACCTGTAGCAAAAATATTTTCTTTTTTCTTTGATTGTGCTTCTAAAATAAGTTTAATTAAATCGGGTTTTTTTAAACCAATATAATCTTTAATTTTTAGTTTATTAGCCATTTCTGTTAATGCTTTCACAGTAAGCGATTTAAGCTTGCTAGTTTCCATTCGTTGTATCCTTTATTTAATTTTTGGAATTTTAATAATGTGAATATGGAATTATATAATTATATAATAAACTGGCTATTGAGCCTTTCTGAAATAAGTTTATTACTTATATTACATACTAACCAAGGAAATTTTAAATATTTTCTCAATCTCTGTTCCCCAATAATGTGAACCTACAATGGCAATTAAATCATCTAGATGAGCCTCATTAATAATTTTATTAACTTCCAATGAGGAATTCACTGACTTAATAGATTTATAATTAGAAAATAAATTAATTAAATCATTATTAGAATACATCCTATCATTTAATTGAGTACATATAATATCATCAAATAATTGACTTAAATAGGGTAATGCTTTATCAATATGTTTAGAATTTTGTAAAGATAAAATTAATATTTTTTTACCTTTATGTGAAAAATCCTTAATAGTAGAACATAATCCTAATAAACCATCTTCATTATGCGCAACATCAAATATAGTTAATGGTTTTTTTTGAATTACTTGCATTCTTCCAGGCCAAGAAATATTTTTGATGCCTTTCATAATTTCTTTTTCATTAATACTAGGATGTACAATTTTAGATGCTTTAATGGCAAGTAAAATATTTGTTTTTTGATGATTTCCCACTAATGGCGAAATATAATTATTAGAAAAAGTACCTAAATTATAATCAATCGAGGTATGTCTTTGTTGTGCAATATTATCAAGTATTAATTGAACTTCTCTCTTTTGGGGAAAGGATATACAAGGAATACCATCTTTTATTGCTTTAGCTTTAGTTGTAGCTATATCTTCAATATTCTTACCAAGAATATGCATATGATCTTTAGAAATACTTGTGAAAACCTGTAAGTAAGGATTACAAGCCGTAACGCTATCATACTCGCCTCCTAATCCTGTTTCCAAAATTGCCATATCAACATTATTATATTTAAAATAATCTAAAGCTAACGCTGTCATTGTTTCAAAAAAAGTGGATGAATTATTAATGATATCTTGTTTATATCTTTCTATAAATTTCTGAACATAATTATTAGGAATACATTTATTATTAATTTTTATTCTTTCATTAAATGATACTAGATGGGGTGAGGTGTAAAGTCCTATTTTATAACCTGCCTCTTGTAATATACTAGATATAGAAGCAGCCGTTGTACCTTTACCATTAGTACCAATGATTTGAATACTTTTTAAATCTTTTTCTGGGTTATTGCACTTTAATAATAGTGCTGTAGTTCTTTGGAGACCTAATTTAATTCCTTGTGTTTCTAATGATAATAAAAAATCTAAATTATTCATTTTAAAGAAATTTGTTTAACATTATTAATTTCATATTTTAAAAACTTAGATGCCAATTCATTAAATCTATAAGGCAAGTCAGATACATAATACTCATTATCATTCTGGCTATCATTACTGCTAGGAAGAATTTGTTTTAATTCATCGCTAATAGCAACTCCTGTATCAATAATAATAATATTTTTATGAATTATTTTTTTTATAGTTTTATAAAGCATTGGATAATGCGTACAACCTAATATTAATGAATCAATAGATAGTGATTTTAAGGGATTAAGATACATTTCAGCAATCTGATTAGCAATTAACGAATTTTCTAATCCTTCTTCAACAATAGGAACAAATAAAGGACATGCGACTTCGTAAACTTTGATATTAGTTGATAATTTTTTAATGTTTTCAGAGTATGTATTTGATGAAATGGTTGTAGAAGTTCCTAAAACACAAATTGATTTATTACTTTTAATCATTAAACTCAATTTGATTGTTGGCTGAATAACATCAATAATAGGTATAGAATATTTCTTTCTTAAAAAATCGATTGCAACTGCACTTGCAGAATGACAAGCGATAATAATAATAGTTGCACCCTTAGATATTAAAAAATCAACAATTTGTTCACAAAATTTAATGATGGATTGGTGACTTTTAGTACCATATGGTAAATGGGCAGTATCACCAAAATATATAAATTTATAATTATTAAAATCTTTATTAAGTTGATTTAAGATTGTTAAGCCACCTAAGCCGCTATCAAAAATACCAATAATGGGCTGCTTATTATTTGAGGATATTTTGTTCATAATTTTGTTTGTACATCATGATAGCATTAACAATAGATTTTGCAATTTTTATCTGATATTTTGATGAAGTTAAATTTTTTCTTTCATCTTTATTGGTAATAAATCCTAATTCTACTAAGACATTAGGCATAGCAACTCCCCATAATACTTGAAAACCAGCTTGCTTAACGCCACGATTTAATTTATCATTAGTGCTAATAGCAAGCTGTTGCTGAATTAAATTTGCTAAATGTGCACTCTGTTTTGCATTAGCATCTTGAATAATAGTTGCATTAATTTTTGATAGTTTTTCATATAATAAAGATGAGTTTTCATATTTATCAATAACACTATTTTCTCTTTTTTCGACTTCCTTAATCGCATCGTCTGTTTTCCCAATCCGCAGCAAGTATGTTTCAAAACCTTTAGTACGTGGACTATTACTAATTGAATTAACATGTATACTAATAAATAAATCTCCATCATTGGAATTAGCAATATGTGTTCTTTGATTTAATGGTACAAATCTATCATCTTGACGTGTGTAAATTACTTTCATACCTAATTTTTCTAACTCCTCACCTATTTTTTTTGTTACAGCTAAGGTAATAGTTTTTTCTTGAATTGAACAGCTTTGCACACATGCTCCAGGATCTTTCCCACCATGCCCGGCATCTAAAACTACAGTATCAATAATATATTTTTTCTTTTCTTCTTTAATTTTTTGTGCATTGAGCTCTTGTGCAGTATAAAGACTTATAACCATTTTATTATCATAAGACGATAGCTCAAAATCATCAGGTATAATATTTAATAAAAATGAAATTTGAGCTGAGTTTTTCATTTGCACTGTTTTGATTTCTTCTATTGGTGATTTCAGTGGTATACTAGCAATCGATGATGTATCAATAATCGCACCTGGGATACTAAGGGATAGCCAATTATTATCAGTAATCCACAAAGCAATTAAATCCTCATCAAAAGTTTTTGATGAATTTAAAGTAATAGAAAAACCATTACCTCTTTCAGATAAAAAATAATTACTAATATTATAATCAGGAAAATCAATTATTAATAATTCTTCAGATGAATCTAAATATATGTTATCCAATAAATGATTTTCTTTTAAATGCATAATAAATGATTTAACTGGTATATAAAAATCATTTTTATTATCAATAATATTAGTATATAAATGAAAAACATCATCATTAATTAGAAAGAATGAAGAATTTCCAGATAAAACAATTCTATTTTTTTTATGATAAATAATGGCTTTATTATTATCATCAAAAAATTTGTATTTGAAATTAGTGGTCTTTATAAATTCATTAAGAGAAATATAAGAAATATTATCAATGGATATAATTTGTATATGATTGGACTGAGAAATTAATGAAGATAAAAGAAGAAATACACATAAAAATAATTGTTTTATAGGCATAAAAATTACTGTTTAACGTTCTTATAATCTTTAACTCTAAAAATTTTTTCTCCAGGCTTAACCATTTTAAAACGTGAATATGCAATAAATTCTAAATAATCAAAATCATTAGTTAATTTGTTTATATGTTCTTCAATAAGAATTTCTTCATTATGCAATACATCAATTGATTTCATTAATCCATACTGTTCGTTTTTTAATTTATACCAAGTCATGATACCTGATTCATTAAATATCAACCACAGTAAAGCAATAAATAAAAACAATATTGATGGTTTATATTGATTCCTTTTAATTCTCTTTTTCATTTAATATATGGCCTAAATAATCCATCCCCCCAAATAATGGATTTGCGTGCTGTAATTTTTGCTCAATTCTTAATAATTGATTATACTTACATGTACGATCAGTTCGAGAAACAGATCCTGTTTTAATTTGACCCACACCCATTGCAACTGAAAAATCAGCAATAGTGGTATCTTCTGTTTCTCCTGATCGATGTGATATAATGGATCCATAGTTAGCTTTTTTTGCCATATTAATTGTATCAATTGTTTCAGTAATAGTTCCTATTTGATTTAATTTAATTAAAATTGCATTCATCGCATTTATTTCAATGGCATTCTTAAGTCTTTCAGGGTTCGTAACAGTTAAATCATCGCCAACTAATTGAATTCTNCTACCAAGTGATTTATATAATTCTACCCATCCATCCCAATCATTTTCATCAAGACCATCTTCAATTGATATAATAGGATAATCATCGCATAATTGGGAATAATAATTAATCATTTCATGAGAATCTAAATTTTTATTTTCTGATTTAAGCATATAAAGCTGATTATGAGAATTAAATAATTCGCTTGCTGCAACATCTAAAGCAATAAAAATATCTTTTCCAGGAATATAACCTGATTTATGAATAGCGTCCATAATTATTTCAATTGCAGATTCATTAGAAGATAAATTAGGGGCAAAACCTCCCTCATCACCTATAGATGTATGATAACCTTGAGATTGTAAAATAGTTTTTAAATTATGAAATACTTCTATACCCATCTGCAATGAATGAGAAAATGATTCAGCTCCAAGAGGAAAAATCATGAATTCTTGAATATCAATATTGTTATCAGCATGACTTCCCCCATTAATAATATTCATCATTGGTACAGGTAAAACTGGACGATCTTGTAGTAATAATTCAAATAGTGATATCATTTGTTGATTTGCCTGGGCATGAACAAACGCCATAGAAGTCCCCAAAATAGCATTTGCACCTAAATGTCCCTTATTAATTGTACCATCTAATTCAATTAATAAATTATCTAATTCATTATATGAATTAAAATTGATACCAGTAATTGCTTTACTTATAATAGAATTAACATTATTAACAGCATTAAAGACACTTTTTCCATGATATGCATTTTGATTTTTATCTCGAAGCTCAATAGCTTCATAAGATCCTGTAGAGGCACCACTAGGAACAGCAGCACGTCCGTAACCACCTTTTTCAAGAGATATATCCACTTCTATAGTTGGATTACCTCTTGAATCTAAAATTTGTCGAGCTAATATAGTTTGTATTTTTGCCATTTATCGCTATAATTATAAGTACAGTATAACAGAAAATATAAGATTATTTATTATAAAATAAATGGTAATTTGAATTAATTCAACTAATTATATAAAAGAAATATGATAAAATGTGAAATATTTAATAAATCCAACTATAATGATTGGGAAAAATTTATTGATCATTCTACTAATGGTACAATATTTCATTATAGAAGATTTATAGATTATCACGAAAAGCCTAAATTCCAAGATTGTTCATTATTATTTTATAAAAAAAATAAGATTATAGCCATTTTACCTGCTGCAATTATAGATAATAAATTTATTTCTCATCCTGGATTGTCATTTGGCTCTTTTATACATAATAAGCAACTAGCCTATTCAGATGCATTTAATATTATTAAAAGTTTTAAAAATTTTATTAATCAGAAAAATTATAAGCAAGTTATTATTACTTTTCCTCCAGATTGCTACAGTCAATCTATGTCAAACTATATTGAATTTTGCTTATATCAATTATCATTTCGATATTCACGATTAGAATTAAGTAATGTGATTAATCTAAATCAATCAATAGATGATATAAAATCTAATTTTAAGGCTGAAAATCGAACGGCAATTAGAAAAGCACAAAGAGAAAATATTATAATCCAACAATCTGAAAAATATGATGAGTTTTATAAAATACTGAAAAATAATTTAAAACTAAGGCATGGTGTAAATCCAACGCATACTCTACATCAAATCAAAATAATTAAAGAACTTTTTCCTAGCAAAATAAGTTTATTTACTGCAGAATATAATCAACAGGTTATTGCTGGAGTAATCAATTTTATATGTAATAACCAAACAATACTAGCATTCTATATTAGTCATGATATGAAATTTCAAAATTTTAGACCATTAAATTTATTATTTTTAAAAATATTTGAATGGGCAATAAATAATAATTATAAATATTATGATTTTGGACTATTTACAGATAATCAAAAACCAAATATATCTCTTGCAAAATTCAAAGAAAGTTTTGGATCTGAAGGAATATTTAGAAAAACTATGATTTTAAAATAAATACAATGTCAATTACGCAATTAGCAAAGCAATCAATAGTTTATGGTTTAGGACATGTTGCATCTCGTTTTATTACATTTTTATTACTTCCAATTTTAACAAGCAGCTTAACAACCAATGAATTCGGAATTATTTCAAAATTTTATGCTTTTACAGGATTGGCAATGGCATTTTATCGATATGGAATGGATACCGCATTAATGAAATTTTATATTCAAAATGACAATTCAAAAGCATATTTTTCATCAATTATAATTTTACAAATGATATCTAGTATTTTATTGTCAGGATTAATATGGATCGCTGGTCACCAACTATCACAGTTTATATTTAGCATCTATAACCCACAATATATTATATATATTATTACGATTATATATGCTGATATAATTTGGAATCTAATTACTTTAACACTGAGAGCAGAAAAAAAACCCATTTTGTTTATTAGTATTAATTTACTCAATGTTGTATCTATACTAATATTAACAATTTATCTGGTAAATCAACAGATGATGGGTGTTCAAGGAGTTTTATTAGCAAATGTAATAGCATCAATTATTACANTATTTGTATCATTGTTTTTATTATTTAATCGATTTGCAATAAAGAGTATTGATTATAATTTTCTGAAACCAATATTAAAATTTGGTCTTCCATTTTTTCCAGCTGCTATTTTTGCCATGATTCACGAATCAGCTGATAAGTTTATTTTAGCATATCTATTAAATGATCATTTTGTAGGATTGTATGCTGCTGGATATAAACTAGGTATTTTTGGACTTTTAATTGTTATGGCTTTTAATATGGGGTGGACTCCATATTTTTTAGAACATGGAGCAAAAAAAAATGCAGAGCAAAATTTTTCAATTATTCAAACTTTATTTTTAGGTGTAATGGGATTTTTGGGAATTCTCCTTACAATAATTATACCAATCATTGCTAATGTAGATATTATGGGNTATCAATTAATTGGGGAAAAATTTATAGAAGGGATAATTATTTTACCTATAATTCTTGTATCATATTATTTTTTTGGTCTATATGTTTTATTATTACCAACAATTTATATATTAGAGAAAACATATCTCATACCTATTATAAGGGGATTAGGTGCAGTCTCTAATATATTATTAAATTTTTTATTAATTCCAGTTTGGGGAATAATAGGAGCAGCTCTTGCAAACCTAGGAGCATTTATTATTATGTTTTTAATAATCTTATTTTCTAATTATAAATTAAAGCCTGCAAAATATAATTTTAAAGGTTGGGTATTTCCACTAATCATGTGGTCATTAATTATATTCTTTAATAGTTACATTGAGTCCCTCATTATATTAATTTCTTATCCTATTCTATGGTATTATTTTGTGTTAAACTATCTTGAAAAAGAAAAAATAAAAGAATTTTTATAATGATAATTATTGCGTCTTGTGGTCATAATGCAAATGATGAGAGAATTTATCATAAGCAAATAAATACACTAAAAAAAACTTATGATTCAATAATATATTTTTCATATAGTAAGACACCTAATAAAATTAATAATGAACAAATTATTCATCATCATTTTAATAGTAAAAAATATTCGCAATCGAATTATAAAAAACAACTATTGAAATTTATCAAAAAACACAATCCTCATATTTTACATATACATGATTTAGAATTATTATCGGTTGCTTATAAAAGCAAAAAAAATAATAAAAATATCAAAATTATTTACGATGTGCATGAAGATTTAATTGCAATGTGGGATGCCTTATCAAAATATTCTGGACTAGTAAAAAAAATCATTAATAATGTACTATCACAAATTGAATTATATTATCTCAATAGTGTTGACCACTTTATTATAGCAAACAAATTTGCTGATCAAAATAGATATAAACAATTCGGCCCAGTATCTGTTATTCAAAATTTTCCGAAAAAAAATCAAATTAATAATAAATTAACTATAAAATCGCCTTATCGGCTTATCTATCATGGACAACTGGATTATAATCGTGGTATTATTACACTGATTAATGTTTTTAATAGTTTAGTAAAAAAATATAATAATTTAGAATTACAAATTGTTGGTCAATGTCGAACTGTTGCATTTGAAAAATATTTTAATAAAAAAATACAACAAAATAACCGAATTCAATTGATTCCCTATATACCACATCATAAAATTTGGACTGTCTTATATGATTCACATATTGGTATTATTCCATTTTATAATATTCAAACATTTCAAAAAAATACACCTACAAAATTATTTGAATTTATGGCTTCTAATTGTGCCATCGTAGCATCTGATTTAAAACCAATACGAGCTTTTGCTTCAAAGGCTGTGAAATTAGTAAAGCCCAACAATGAAGAATCATTATTCAATGCAATAGAATTTTATTTAAATAATCTAGAGATTTATAAAGAAAATATATTATATAATAGCGAAATGATTCAAAAACAATATAACTGGGAAATAGAAGAAAAAAAACTATTAACCATATATAGACAACTAATATAATGAAGATAGCATATATTGCACCTTATAATACTGTTGGAACTCTAAATTTATGGGAAAAAGCCCATAATGATAGAGGAAATGAATGTATTTTTATAACGCTATGCCAAACTAATGAACAATATAACCCTGGAATCTGCTTAAACCTCCCACTTATTAAACCACATTTTTTATATATTCAGGGACGTCACCTCTATTATAGATTAGTACGTAGTAAAGAAGGAAATTATAGACATCATACCGGCTTTCCTCCTACATGGTATCCAAATTCAATAATTGAAAAATATTATTTTGATTTAAGAGACTGGCTCTGGAGTTTTAAAGTTGAACCAATGATTGAAAAATTAAAATTATTAGATTATGATATATTTCATTTTGAATGGGGTTTAGAATTTTATCGTGATGGTAGATTTGTTGAAAAGTTATATAATCTTAATAAACCAATAATCTGCACATATCATGGTACCGATTTAAGATCAAGAGGTGTAATTCCAAAAATTGATAAAATGAGTACATTAAATTTAACAAGCGAATTAGACTTAATTGAAAAACATCCTAACTTACAATATTTATTTTTACCATTTGAAACATCTAAATATGTTCCATTATATGAAATAAAAAATAAAATTCGGATTTGTCATAGTCCAAGAAATCGTTTATATAAAGGAAGCGACAAAATTATCTCAATATGTCAAATATTAGAAAAAACACACGATATAGAATTTATTCTCATTGAAAATAAAACACACGAGGAAACACTTAAAATTAAACAATCATGTGATATATTAATTGATCAAATTGATAATATGGGTGGATGGGGATATGGAATGAATTCTATTGAAGGTTTATCAATGGGGCTCTGTTGTATGACAGAATTAGTTCCAGAATATGAAAGTTTTATACCAGATCATCCATTTATTAATGTTAATCGAAAGACACTTCATAATACTTTAATATCATTAATTGAAAATCCTCAAAAAATTATAGAGCATAAACATAAATCTAGAGAATGGGTAATTAAATATCATGATTTAAATAATGTAGCAGATAACTTATATAATTATTATGAATCAATAGGTGCGTTATAATGTATAATCCAATTGTTGATATTATTATTCCATGTTACAATGTCGAAAAAACAATTAAAATGTGTCTTAAGAGTGTCCTGAACCAGCAATATGATAATAAAATAAATATTTATTTAATTAATGATGGGTCTACGGATAATACTCTATCCATTTTACGTGAATTTGCAACTAATAAAAATATTTATATAATTAGTAATGAACGTAATTTGGGTAGATCTATAACAAGAAATAAAGGAATTAAAAAAGGTAATGGAGAAGTAATATTATTTTTAGATAGTGATATGACGGTGAATAATAATTGGGTGCAATCTCACATATCAATNTTAGCAAATGATAATATCGTTGGAGTAGTTAGTGATTACATCTTACCTGATAATATCACACCTAATAAACTTGATAAATATTTATATCATCCGAAACGGGGAGCTAGAAAATTTACAAATAATTCAAAAGTTAAATTTCAATACTTTTTATTTAGTAATACATCCATCAAACGAAATATATTGAATAATATAGAAATGTTTGATGAATCGATTATTTATTATGGTGGAGAAGATACAGATTTAGCTATTAGAATATGGGAAAAATTTCCAAATGGTTTAATATTTACCACAAAAGCTCCTAGTAAACATCATAGTAATAAAAATATCAAAGAATTTTATCATTCTATGTATATATATGGCAATAAGAATCTACCATTATTATTAAAAAAATACCCTCAATATAATCATGAATTAGGTGGAAAATATATTAACACATTGAAAGGTTATCTGATTTTCAATCCTATTATTAGAAGTATTGTACAAATCATAAATTTAGTAGTTACAAATTACTGGATTACGAGATATTTAGTAGTTGATTCAGTGATAAGAGGGGCACGAAAAGCCTAATAATTAGGCAGCAACTTCAAAATCTCCACCCTCTATATCTTCTGCGGTAGCAATTTCCCAATCATCATCTATTTCATTTTTTATATTTCTTGAACTGCTAGCAGTAGAAAATTGAGATGATTGATCATTTGGAGAATCTGTAATAATTTGGGTATCAGTAATAAATAAAATAGGAATAATTGATAATAAAATACCTAATAAGGATAAGGCAATACCATATCCATGAAATAGTAATGCTCCTTCTGGGAAGGGCACNTCCTCAATACCAAATATAAATAAAATTGCAATAGAAAGAGTTAAACCAGAATAACATAAAACTTTCGCAAAAACTGCTTTATTAAAAATATCAAAATGAATATTAAAAGCAATCCACAGAAGTAAGGAGGCAAGCATCGTAATGCTTGCTGCAATAAATTCAAATGAATTAATATACCAGCAGAAAAATAAAAAACCAATGGCAAGAATACCACAACTAACATAATTTTTTTGTATTAAACTCATGCATCATCTCTCATTAATTAAAGGACTAATTTCAAAATTAATATTCTAAAAAACAAGAACAAATATCTTAAATTAAATTATGAATAATATAAATAAAATTAATATTGGTGTTATAGGAACGGGGCATTTAGGCTCATTTCATATTGAGCAATACAAAAATTTAAATAATGTAAACCTTATTGGTTGTTTTGATATCAATGAAAATCAAACTACACAAATAAAAAAAAAATATGATATTAATGTATTTGATGATTTAAATGAATTATTAGATGTGTGTGATGCTGTTTCTGTTACTACGCCCACTACAGCTCATTTTAGCGTTGCAAAAAAAGCTATGGAAAAAAATTGCCACGTTTTTATTGAAAAACCTATAACCCAAAATATTGAAGAGGCCACCCAACTAGTTAGCATATCAGAAAAAAATAATCTTATTATACAAGTAGGGCATATTGAAAGATTTAATCCGGCATTTTATAGTTTAAAAAATCAATCAATTAATCCACTATTTATTGAATCTCATCGAATTGCACCCTTTAATGTTAGAGGTACAGATGTGGATGTTGTCCTGGATCTTATGATACACGATATTGATATTGTTTTATCTATAGTAAAATCAAAAGTTAAGGAAATTAGGGCTTCTGGAATATCTGTACTATCAAATAGTATTGATACAGCCAATGCAAGAGTTGCTTTTGAAAATGGATGTGTTGCAAATATGACAGCCAGTAGAATAGCACAAAAAAAAATACGAAAATTTAGATTTTTTGAAGACTCATCATATACTACAATTGATTTTTTAAATCCAAGTATAGAAAAATATATTCTATCAAACAATATTCCAGATAACAATCAATCATATGTTGTAATGAATAATATAAAAGATAAATATATTTTATATGAAAAATGCAACATTACAAATCATAATGCACTTAAAAAGGAACTAGAAAATTTTATAGAATCAATAATTAATCTTCAACAACCTATTATTGATGGCTATTCAGGTCTTAAGGCGTTAAAATTAGCTATTGAAATTCAAAATTCAATATAATAACTTTTTTAATTAGGTGATATGAAGCGATATATTATTATTTCAGGTGAAACGTCTGGCGATATATATGGAAGCAGCTTAATGAAAATGATGAAAAAAAATCATTCAAATCAGGTTGCATTTTGGGGTATTGGTGGAAAATCAATGCTAAATGAAGGATTAGTCCCATTAGATTTGAGTGATAATATTTCTGTTGTGGGTTTTACAGAAATATTAAAAAAAATCCCCTCTATTCATCAATTAATGAATAGATTGTTACAATTTATTGATGAAGTGAAGCCTGATGGATTAATTTTAATTGATTTTCCTGGTTTTAATATTCGTTTAGCAAAAAAATTAAAACAAAAATTGAAAATTAAACTTCCTATTATTTACTTTATTAGTCCACAAATTTGGGCATGGAATGAAGGTAGAGTCCATTTAATTAAAAAATATATTGATAAGATGTTAGTTATATTTCCATTTGAAGAAAAGTTTTATAAGAAATATAATATCGATGCTACTTATTTGGGGCATCCTTTTTTAGATGATTGGGTGCCATCTGATTCTAAGCAAATTAAAAACCAATTAGGTTTTAATATCAATAAAAAATTAATTAGTATTTTCCCTGGAAGTCGAATAATAGAAATTCAAAAACATCTTCCAACTTATATTAATGTAATTAATCGTTTAAAAAAACAAAATGAAAATTATGAATTTGCACTAGGATTAGCTCCATCGTTTGATAAACAAATGATTCGTAATAATTATAATATGAAAAATATTAAAATTGTTGATGAAGAGCCATTAAAATTATTAGAATGTTCAGAATTGGCTATTGTCACCTCAGGTACTATTTCATTGCAAGCGTCTTTAATGGGAACACCATGTATAGTAGGCTATAAACTTTCTTTCTTGTCATGGATCATATCACAAATGTTAATTAAAATAAAATATATTTCAATGACTAATATCATAGCAAATAAAATAGTTATTCCTGAATATATCCAATATCGTATGACTCATGAAAATATTACTAATGAAGCAAATAAATTACTTAAGGATGATACTTATTATAATAGTGTAGTAACTGAATTGGAGAACGTAAAAAATATTTTTCTCAATAAAAAAAATGTGATGAAAAATGCAGCGAACATAATTCATGATATATGTAATGAAAAAAATTAAACTATATTTTATATCTATCATTTTACAAATTATTTTATATTTTGTATTTAAAACCAATAAATGGAAAGTTATTGGAGAAGAAAATTTTATTAATGCTTTACAAAATAAGCAGCCAATTTTTTTATGTACGTGGCATGCGCGTTTTTTATATGCTATATATTTTTTAAAAATAAGAAAAACAAAAAAATTATGGGCTATTTCTAGTACGCACTCTGATTCACAAATTATGGCATATTTTTTAAAACGATCTTCATTCAATCTAATTCGTGGCTCAAGTACTAGAGGGTGGAACAGTGTAATTAAAACCATGTTAAAAATATTTCAAGATTCGTCATCAATTATTGCAATTACAAATGATGGGCCGAAAGGACCACCCAGAATTGCAAAATATGGATCATATAAAATTGCAAAAAAATCCAATGCACAAATTATAAGCCTATTTGGTAATTCAACTAAATTTTGGGAGGTTAAATCGTGGGATAAATTAAGAATTCCAAAACCTTTTGGAACAATTTATATCGAATTTTCAAAAACTATGAATTATAAAAATGATACTAATGATACAGCAATTATGTTAACAACTTTTTTAAATGAAAATTTAGATCAACTAGATAAAAGAGTATCATGAAAATATTATACCCTATCAGTTTAATATATCAATTGATTGTTGAGTTAAGAAATCTATTATATGATTTTAAAATACTAAAAACACACAGATTTCCAATTCCAATCATTTCAATTGGTAATATAGTAATGGGTGGAACTGGCAAAACCCCAATGAGTTTATGGTTATTTAATCAATTAATATTGAAAAAGAAAAAACCATGTATCATCAGCCGTGGATATAATCGACAATCTACAAACTTAGTTATTATTGATGGTTATGATGAGAAATGGACTATTAGAGATATAGGTGATGAACCACTAATGATGTTAAATAAAAATAAAAATCTCAAAATGGTGATTTGTCGTAATAAAATAAAGGGAATTCAATCTGCTATCAATAGTTTAGATATTGATATTATTATTCTAGATGATGGGTTTCAATCTCGATATATTTATAAAGATCTCGATATCGTCATGATGAAACAGCAAAAAAACTATTTATTTCCTGCTGGTTGCTTAAGAGAATCTATATCAAATTTAAAACGTGCAGATATCATTATAGAAAATAATATTATTAGTAATGAAGCAATAAAAAAATTATGTATTAATAATAATATTCAAATAATTCACACAAAGCCAACATTTCAATTAATTGATGAAAAGTATCAGATTATAAAACAATATGATGATTTAAATATGATTGCTGTTTGTGGTATAGGTGATCCTAATTCTTTTTTACAGGCAATCTATAATTATAATATTAATATTCAAGAAAAACATATTGTAGCTGACCATTATAATTATCAATCAAAAGATATGAATGATATATATACTAAAATGAAAAATAAAAACTGTAATGCAATTATCACAACTTGGAAAGATTATTATAAAATTAATGATTTAAATCTAAAAAATAAAAAAATTATTATTTTAGATATGAATTTAAAGATTAAGGATGTATCATTATTAGATGCAATTAAGAAGGTAGCGAATGACACTTAAGCCCAATAATATTGTTATTATGAATGATCAAATTGCTATTAAATGGAATGATGCCTCTGAATCATTAATTGATAATAAAACACTGAGATTGCAATGTCCTTGTGCTAATTGCTCAGGAGAATCAGATGTGTTTGGAAATATTTATAAAAGTAATAATCTAAAAACTAATAATGAAAATCAATATTTAATTAATAGATATATTTATATAGGGCATTATGCAATTCGCATTGTGTGGAGGGATGGACATAATGCTGGAATTTATTCATTTGAATTTTTAAAATCATTAGATGCTTAATAACAAAAAACATATCATTTTTGATTGGAATGGTACAATTGTAAATGATGCGTGGGTTTTTATTGATATTTTAAATAAACTATTAATTCCACGTGGATTAAATCCAATAACAATAGAAACATATCGTAGTCAATTTTGTTTTCCCATTAAATCCTTTTATGAAAAATTAGGTCTTAATATTACAACTCAAGCCTTTAACGAATTGGAAAAAGAATTTATTAATCATTATAATAATAAAATGTATAATCCAAAATTATTTGATAATGTTACAAAAACATTAAAAAAATTAATTGATAATGGTTTCAGGCTATCAATTTTATCGGCATCTAATGAAAAAGTACTTACTGAATTAGTTAAATATTATTCTTTAAATCAATATTTTGATTATATTGTTGGAGTAGATAATTATGGTGCTAATGGAAAAATTGAAAGTGGAAAAGACTTAATTAATAAATTAAATATTAGTAATAAGAAAATTATATTAATCGGTGATACAGATTATGATTACAAAGTAGCAACAAAATTAAATATAGATTGTTTTTTAAAAATTAATGGGCATCAATCATATAATCAATTAAAAGCTGTTACGAGTAATATTATTAATTCTTTTGATGATATATATAATATGCTATGAAACTAAATCAAATTTTCTGGCGTTTAAATATTAATGATCAAAATAATATTATTCATGCTAATGATGTGGAATGGTTGTGGTGCCCCACTGGGACCAAATATCAATATGGAACCTAGCACTCAATATGAATATACACCTCAAGAATGTACCACTCTAGAATTGCTTTGTATAAATATCGGAGTATTTTCATTCTTAAATCATGGTACATGTAGGTGTGAACCATTTGATAATTAAATTATTATTTATTTTTTAATCATATTATTAAGCATAAAAATTATGATTATCTGTGAATATACCGTCAACCCCCATTTGAATGCATTTTTCTAGTTCATCAGCATTATTAACAGTATAAACATTGAGAATTCTTGATTGAGAATGAATCCAATCAACAATCGATTTAGTAACACAATGAATATTAACATGTATAAATGCAGGATTTAATATGGATATAATCATTTTATATAATTGAATACAAAATTTGTTAGTAAAATTGGTGTCAGCTAAAATAATCGCAATGGGTCCATTATAAAAAAATAAAAATCTGAGCTGATATAATAATAAAAAATTAAAACTAGAGATTATACATTGATTAATTAAAATGTCTTGGGGAAGATGTTTTAAGAGAGAACTCAATATTTTATAATTATTCAATTGGTTAGATTTAATTTCAATATTAAAAACAATATTAGAGTGATGAATAATTATTGGAATTAGATTAATTAATAAATCAGGTGCTGGATGATTATTTCGATTACATAACTCAATTAATTGTAAATAACTAAGTAGGTTAATCATATGCTTTTTTCCATCTAATGTAATAAAATCATCATGGAAAATAATAATTTGATTATCATTAGTAATTTGTACATCTAATTCAACACCATCGCAGCCTAAATGAATCGCTTGTTTGATGGATTCAATTGAATTTTCTCTATAAAGATTGGGTGCCCCTCTATGTCCAAAATAAAAGATAGGATTTTTATTGCTTATTTTATTATATAACATCTTTGAATTGTTTGAAAATAATATTGTTAATAACTTGTTAATAAGTTATGGATGAAAAATTAAATAAAGAAGAAGTATGGAATAAGTGTCTTGCCTATATTAAAGACCGAATTCAAGAAACAGCATTTCAAACTTGGTTTGATGGAGTGCAGGTAGCGTCAATTAATAAAGAAGATATTACGCTATTGGTCCCAAATAAATTTCACTATGAGTGGTTAGAATCAAAATATCGAACATTAATTGATGAGTCAATCAAAAATGTCATATCACATCCATTGATTGTTAATTATACTGTGCCCGTGACCTCAAAGTCATCCGATGAAATTCCATCATTTGTGGAAAAAAAAGATGCTCCGATACTACCTAGGCAGTACAAAAAAAATAACATTCTTAATTCTAGATATACATTTGAAACATTTATTGAAGGCAAAGATAACCAATTTGCAAAAGCTGCATGCTCATCAGTAGCTGATTCTCCAGGAAATACTCCATTTAATCCACTGTTATTATATAGTGCAACAGGATTAGGAAAAACTCATTTATTACAGGCAATTGGAAATACACTATTTAAAAAAATACCTAACTATCAAATTACATATCTAACAAGTGAACGTTTTATGCTTGAATTCATTAATTCTATACAAAAAAATAAATCCACAGATTTTGCCAATCAATATAGAACTTCAGATATTTTATTAATTGATGATGTACAATTTTTTGAATCTAAAGAACAAACGCAAGAGCAATTTTTTCATTTATTTAATGCATTATATGAAAAAAATAAACAAATTGTACTAACAGTTGATAAGCATCCTAGTGAATTATCTGGAATTAAAGAACGGCTAGTATCACGTTTTCAATCGGGATTAATTGTTGATATACAACCACCAGATTTAGAAACACGTATTGCGATTCTCATGAATGAAGCAGAACAAAATAATCTAAATTTAAGTTATAAAATTACTGAATTTATTGCTTCTACTATTAAAAATGATATTCGAAAAATGAAGGGAGTTTTGGTTCGATTATTAGCAATTTCTTCGTTAAAACAAATTGATATTAATATGAATTTAGCTAAAGAAGTGTTGA
The DNA here is from genome assembly GCA_002703645.1 of Fidelibacterota bacterium. GTDB lineage: Bacteria > Fidelibacterota > Marinisomatia > SCGC-AAA003-L08 > D37C17 > TMED161. Next base: position 36,670 of record NZUX01000030.1, read on the forward strand.
AAGATATTGTTGGTGAAAATGAATTTCAAAATATTAGTATTAATCATATTGCAAAAGCGGTAACCTCTAAAATGAAAATACCNGAAAGATTTATTAATGGAAAGTCTCGCCGAAAAGATATAGCGCTAGGACGACAGGTCGTAATGTATTTATCAAGGGAGTTAACGAATCTTCCACTATCAGCTATTGGAAAACAAATTGGTAAGCGCGATCATTCTACTGTAGTTCATGCTTGTAAAACGATTGAAAATAAAATTGAGAAAGATTTAAATTTTAAAGAATTGATAGATGGTTTCTTAAGCTCTTTATCAAAAAAATATTAAGGAGAATTGATGAATAAAATATTAATAATTGATGATGACACAAAGCTAACTAGCTTATTAGAAGAGTTTTTATCTTCTCATAAATTTACAACAAAAATAATTAATGCCCCGATTAATGTTATTGATACAATTAATAAATTTAAGCCTGATTTAATTATCCTAGATATTACCTTACCAGAGATAGATGGATTTCAAGTATTACGACAAATTCGAGAAGAGCATGAAACGCCGGTAATTATGCTAACCGCTCGGGGCGAAATATCTGATCGTGTTGTTGGTTTAGATTTAGGGGCAGATGATTATATGCCCAAACCATTTGAACCAAGAGAATTATTGGCTCGTATTCATTCTATTTTAAGACGGGTTAAAGAGCCTGCGTCAATGGTAGATATTTTAGAATTTGATGGATTGATGATTGATAAGATGAAACAAGAGGTATATTTGGATAAAAAACTTATTCATTTATCCACCACTGAATTTGAAGCATTGGTGTTAATAGCAGATCATGCTGGAGAATCATTAGATAGAGAGTTCTTAGTAGAAAATCTTCGTGGCATTCAATGGCAATCCTTTGATCGGTCTATTGATGTTTTGGTTAGTAGGTTGAGAAATAAGCTTGGTGAAACTCCAGAAAATACAAGATTTATTAAAACTGTACATGGCGTGGGATATATTTTTATTGCTACAAGGCTCAATCATAATAAATAATGTATAAACGCTTTACATCATATTTATATTATAAAATTGCATTATTAGTAATGATTTTTTCTATTGCATTAATTGCATTAATATTTTTTGTTGTTGATTATTATTATACTGATCAAGATACAATTTTAGATGCGCATGAAATGTATTTTTACAGTCAATTAATTGATACTTGGCAATTTCCCCGTGATACAACAAAAATTAAATCTGATGCTGAGAATCTTCAATATCATATTAGTATATATGATGAGCAAAATAAAAGCTTGGTGTGGTCATACCCTGAAATAGTTACCCCAGAAGGATATATTATTTTTACAGATAGTAATGATTTAAGTACAATACATAATATTCATATTCCTTTATATGTATCATTTGGTGAAAATATATATGGAGACAATTTAACATCTATTAAAAAAAATGATTTATACTATTTTTTATTGATACCCCAAAATTATACATCAGAATATATTAATTATATTCCCCCATTTGTTTTAGTCTTATTGTTTATTTACGGGTTAAATTATTTTATTCAGTTCAACTTACAGCCTATCAAATTGATGAAAAAAAGAATATACGCATTGAGAAAAGGTAATTTAATAGATGAAGTACCCATTATTAGTAATGATGAATTAGCTGATTTATCCAGAGCAATGAATAAAATGATTAAGGACATCAAAAATCTTCTTGGAGAAAAGCAACAATTACTACTTGATGTAAGCCATGAATTGCGTTCGCCACTTGCACGAATGCGATTATTAATTGAAATGATTCCAGAACATAAAAATCAAAAAAAATTAATTGGAGAGATAATATTTTTAGAGGGGATGATATCTAATTTATTATTATCAGATAAATTATCAATCCCCTATTCAAATTTAGAATATGAAAAAGTAAAAATTAATCACTTAATACAAAAGGCTCTAGATGTGGTTAATCTAGGTAAAAAGCAAGTGAATATTACTAATACAATAAAAAATGAATATATAAATATAGATGAAACAAAAATGATTATTGCAATTCGTAATATTATTGATAATGCTGTTAAATATGGCGCTTCCTTAGAGCCAATTACTATTATAATTAATCAATATAAAAATAATATTAAAATATCTATTCAAAGTATAGGTAGTCCAATTAGTGAAAGTGAAAAAAATAATCTTTTTAAACCGTTTTATAGATCCCCAAATAAAATGAACAATGAGTCGGGCTTTGGCTTGGGGTTAACAATATGTAAAAAAATTATTGAGGCTCATGCTGGTACAATAGATTTGGTAACCAAGAATACAAAAACATGCTTTAATATTGTACTACCCCAAAGTCGCGCATCTAAAGGATAAATAATATATGGTATCAAAAAATAGTGTTAATAAAGTTATCTTGGTTGGACATGTTGGGCAAAAACCTGAATTAAGTTATACACCCAATGGCTTTGCAGTCACAAGCTTTTCAATTGCCACTAATGAAGTAAACATTGATCTAGAAAAGAATAAAACCGAACACACAGAGTGGCATAATATTGTTGCATGGAATAAGCTTGCAGAGTTTTCAAAAAAATATATTAAAAAAGGACAATTAATTTATATTGAAGGTCGTATCCATACGCAAACCTGGGTAGATAAAAAAAATATTCAACATAAGCGAATCGAAATAGTTGCCAATACGATTACTCCTCTTTCTCGGAAAAATAACGATTAAATCAATAAAAATCGCTCATTTCGCTTATTTTTGCTTATTATTCTTGACAATCTAAAAAAATATTTCTATATTTAGATGAGGATTAAAAAATGAAGTATTTATTATACATATTAACATTTATCACACTATGTTTTAGTGCTAATTCATCAAATAAGTTTGATGGTGCACTAGATTGGTATGGATATAATTCATTATTACAAATGGATTTATATACTGAAAATCATTTAGATGATGCTAGTGATGATGAGGTGTTTCGAAAAAGACGTCATAGACGACGTAGAAAGATTGGGCCATCTAAAAAAGGATGGTAAACTAACAAAAACTGAGGGGCACTAATGATTAGTGCCTTTTTTGTTTCCATTACGATTTTTTGTTTTTAATATATCCATATGAAAGCAAAAGATAATAACCCAGTTTATACAGATTTAGAAATTGTAGAAAATCAATATTCCAATAGAAATTATGAAATTAATATTTCTATTCCTGAATTTAATTGTGTATGTCCAAGAACTGGACTTCCAGATTTTGCAAACATTCAAATTATATATACACCAAACACACATATTGTAGAATTAAAATCATTAAAGTTATATATAACAAAATTTAGAAATCTTGGTATTTTTCATGAACATGTAACAAATAAAATAATGGATGATTTTTCCAAAGCCTGTAAACCTAAAAAGATTAATGTGATTGGTGATTTTCATCCAAGGGGTGGTATTAAAACAATAATAAATACTAATTCAGAGAAATGATTTTATTTATTATAAATATCATATTATATTTGAGCCCCTTGACATAATGAGGTAATACATGAAGGTAAAAATAAAATTAAGTAATAGAAAAAGAAAAAATAAGCATGGTTTTAGATCAAGAATGGCATCTAAGTCTGGTCGTGCTCTTCTAGCTAGAAGAAGACGCAAAGGTAGAAAAGTTCTATCTGCTTAATGAAGTTATCTATTAATCACGAAATATTTCGTCATATTACTAACTCTCCGGAATACTATTCAAGGGGTGATTTGTTGTTTCAATATAGAAATTGTGATGATAATTATATTGGATTTGTTTTACCAAAACGCCTTGGAGCTGCACATAAAAGAAATAAATTTAAAAGACGGTGTCGAGCATTGTTTCAATTAATGCACCCAAAAACAGGTTTAAATAAAATTGGTATTATTATTAAAACCAGATCAATTGATGTTCCATATCGTTCAATACATCAGATATTTAATCAATTTTATCAGCATATTGAATCATAAACAATGAATATTCAACGTAATATATTTGCAGGTTTATTAATTTTTTTGGTATTCTTAACTATTCCACTATATCTTGATTTTATTGGTATTGAGCAGTCTGATACTAATGAAAATAATATATTAGAAAATAAATCTGACAACGCACCAGATATATCAAATACAACAGATAAAAAAATTATATCATTAGATGATTCGAATCAACCAATAAACAATGGAATAGAAAAGCTAATTACAATTAATACGGATTATTATTCAATGGTTGTATCTAATCGATCTGGTGGGTCAATCGTATTTTATCAAATTACTGAAAAAGATGAGAATCAAAAACCAAAATATATAGGATCATATAATCAAGAAATATACGANGATTCGTTAATGGTTACTCTCATCGACAACCCCAAGAATCAAAATTGTACTCCATGTATAAAGGTTGGTGAAAACAAATTAAATAACATCTTTGATATTAATACCGAAGAAACAAATATTATATTAAATCGAGGTGAATATAAAGAGTTAATTTTCACATATAAATTAGATAGCCAGGATTATATTCAAAATAAGATTATTTTAAATGGTAATGGATATAGCTATGAGTCTGAATATTCATATAAATCTAATACACAAAATCAACAGAGTATAGAGCTCATTTGGAATGGTGGAATTTTACCAACTGAAATGGGTGATGCTGATATCTGGGAGGGTCATTCAGCAGCCTATATATATCATAATGAAAACCTAGAATCAATTATACAGGCTGATAATATTGATGTTGAATCAGAAACATTTAATAAAAATATAGATTGGTTTTCAATTAGGAATAAATATTTTAGCGTTATTATGATACCACAAGAGTCAATGGATTATGCGAAGTTAGAATCAAAAAATAATGATACATTTGAAAATCGTGAAATTACTCCAATCTATAGTGTAGTATTGGGTTCTGAAACAATAAAACCAAACTATTCATTTACTACATACATGGGGCCACTCGACATAGATCATATTAAATTGCTTGATGAAAGTGTTGAATCAATTATGAATTTTGGTTGGTCGATAATTAAGCCTTTTAGTAAGATGATTTTATGGATTATTAAAAGCCTACATAATACGCTGGGATTAAATTATGGCCTTGCACTAATTGTGCTTGGTGTGATAATGCGAATTGTTATGGGTCCGCTAACTAAAAAAAGCGCTGAATCTTCTGCAAAGATGCAAGAGNTGGCTCCTTTGCAAAAAAAAATACAAGAAAAATACAAGGACAACCCACAGCAATTACAAAAAGAAATGGGGGCATTATGGAAAAAGCATGGGGTTAACCCAATCTCGGGGTGTTTACCCATGTTGTTACAATGGCCTATTTTGATGTCACTTTTTATTGTTTTTAGATCGACTGTTGAGTTTCGAGGTCAACCTTTTATTTTTTGGATAAAGGACTTATCACAACCAGATTATATTCTTGATTTGCCATTTCATATTCCAATGTATGGATCTGCTATCGCCGTATTGCCAATTATTATGGGAATTAGTATGTTTTTAACGATGGGAATTACAATGCAAGATAAATCACAAAAACCAATGATGTATTTTATGAATACATTTTTTATATTGATATTTAATTCTTTTCCATCTGCCCTAACATTGTACTACACCGTGTTTAATTTTCTTTCATACCAACAACAATTATCTATTAAAAAAAATAAATAGTTTATTTTAACTTCTAAGTATGACAAATTATTTAGATATAGAGGACAATATTGTCGCACTGGCAACCGCAAATGGTGTTGGTTCTATTGATGTAATTCGAATATCGGGTAATAATTTAATAGACTTATATGCAAAAATCACCAAAGACAATCAGATTCCAACCCCTAATATGATTACAAAAAAGAAAATTTATTCCTTTATAGATGATTCAATCATTGATACTTGTATGATATCTTTTTTTCAGTCTCCATTATCATTTACTGGTCAAGATATTATTGAAATTAACTGTCATGGTGGTGGATATATAGCACATAGAATAATAGAATTTTTATGCTCATCTAATGAAATACGACAAGCTTTACCNGGTGAATTTTTATTTAGAGCATATACAAACAAGAAGATTGATATTATCCAAGCAGAATCAATTAACGAAATGATTACATCAGAAAGTATAACGCACAACAATAAAACATTAGAAAATATTGATGGCAAGCTTTCAGAGGAAATAAAAAACATCAAAAAAAAACTTACAAACTTATTATTAGTGGTTGAACATGAATTAGATTTTGATGAATCAGAAATTTTACATATTCAAGATGAAAAAATAGCCCAAAAAATCAAAGAAATAATTAAAAAGATAGAATCCATANCTAAGTGTTATTTTTTTTCTAAAACGGTGCGTTCTGGGTTAAGGGTTTTAATTTTAGGAAAACCCAACGTCGGCAAATCAAGTATCTTTAATGCATTGCTGGGAATTAATCGATCAATTGTTGCTAATATGCCGGGCACCACAAGAGATGTGATAGAGTCAACCCTTGAAATTGATGGGCATAAAGTTGTTTTAATTGATTCTGCCGGTTCTTGGGAGTCTGTTGATAAAATTGAAAGTATGGGTATTGAAAAAACAAAAAATGAAATTAAAAATTCTAATATTGTTATTTTGGTGGGTGAAAATAAAAAAGATATAACCCCATTTAAAAATGCAATAAAAGATAAAGAGGTAATTACTGTTTATTCAAAATCTGATATTAATGATTATTATCCAGAAAAGCTGTCTATATCTATAAAAAACAATGTTGGTTTATCAAGGTTATCAACTGAAATATCAACAAAAATTAAAGGTTATTACTTAAATAATAAAATTAATAATGAGTTTTTAATTAATAGCCGTCAACACGGTGTGCTTGAAACCTGTAATAAAAAAATGAAATCCTTATTGAATGAAATTGAAAATGGAGTTAACCGCGATATATTGGCCGATTTATTACATGATATACTTGATGAATATAATAATGTNATTAATCCAATAGATAGAGAAGATGTAATTAATCAAATTTTTATGGGTTTTTGTGTTGGAAAATAAAATTGCAATTATAGGTGGTGGTCATGCTGGAGTTGAGGCGGCTTTAGCAATATCACGAATGAATCATAGCTGTTATTTAATTACAATGGATCATAAGTCTATTGCAAGAATGTCGTGCAACCCTGCAATTGGTGGACTAGCAAAGGGGCACCTTGTTAGAGAAATTGATGCATTGGGTGGCATTATGGGTCTTGCAGCAGATAAAACATCTATTCAATTTAAAACACTTAATAAGTCCAAAGGGCGCGCAGTATGGTCTCCACGTGCACAAGTAGACAAAATTGAATATTCCAAATATGTTAGAAACCGTATTTTAGAAGACAAGAATATCCACGTTATTTCAGATGAAGCTGTTGATATCCTTGTTGATAAATCAGCTGTTTCGGGTGTTAAACTGAAAAGCGGAAAGATTCTACATGTAGAATCTTTAATAGTTACAACGGGGACTTTTCTTAGAGGAAAAATACACATCGGAAAGAGCGCTTATGAGGCTGGCCGATTTGCCGAACCCCCCTCTATAGGCATTACAGAATCTCTTATAAGATTAGGCTTTGAAACATATAGATTAAAAACAGGGACACCCCCAAGGCTATTAGCGAACTCAATTAATTGGGAAGTGCTAGATCTTGCTTTGGGAGATGAAAAAATTAATTATTTTTCAATTAAAACCAAATCGTCTTTTCGCCCCCCTAATATTCCGTGCTATATCGCCAAAACCAACAACAAAACACATGAAATTTTAAAAAGTAACCTTAATAGCTCCCCGATGTACTCAGGTCAAATTAATGCAATAGGACCGCGCTATTGCCCAAGCGTAGAAGATAAGGTGGTAAGGTTTGCCGATAAGGAGTCACACCAATTATTTTTAGAGCCGGAATGGAACAATTCTAAACAAATTTATGTTAATGGCTTTTCCACAAGCATGCCCGAAGAGGTTCAAATAAAATCCCTAAAATCAATACAAGGGCTTGAAAACATAGAGCTTATAAGGCCGGGTTATGCTATTGAGTATGATTATTTTCCATCAAGACAATTAAAATCAACATTAGAAACAAAAAAAATTAAAGGCCTGTTTTTAGCTGGACAACTAAATGGAACCTCTGGGTATGAAGAGGCTGCGGCACAGGGCTTAGTTGCAGGGGTAAACTCGGCACATTATACTAATAACGGCAAACCAATGGTTTTAAAGAGATCGGAAAGTTATATTGGTGTACTAATTGACGATCTAATTACAAAAGAAATCAACGAGCCATACAGAATGTTTACATCTCGAGCAGAACACCGTTTGTTTTTAAGACAAGATAATGCCGATCTTCGACTATCAGAAATAGGAATAAAAAACAATCTATTAGAACCAAACCACCTTAGTCTGTTCAACCAATACAAGCAAGACTATGATGAGCTCAAAAAAAACCTAACAAAACAAACAATTACCGAAAAAGGGAAAAAATATTCGCTATGGGACCACCTAAAAAGACCAGAGGTGCAAATTAACAATATTACAGGATTTTGTTTTTCAAAACACAACCCTAGAGTTTTGTTTTCTATTGAAAGCGAGGCAAAATATGAGGGTTACATAAACATACAGTCTCAAAGAAATAAAAAAATAAAAAAACTAGAAAACACACCAATTCCAAAAAACCTTGATTTTTCAACAATCAAAAACCTTAGCCTAGAGTCGATAGAAAAACTAAACCTTGTTAAACCAGAGACGCTAGGGCAAGCCTCTAGGATTGGGGGGGTTCGACAGTCCGATATCGCCACCCTATCGTTTTATTTATATAAAAAAAAATGAATGTTTCACGTGAAACATCTATGAGCCCAACTAAATATTTTAATCAAAGCATTAATCATAGTTTATCGTACAGCGTTAATCTTCATAAAAATGATGAGTTAATATCTTTTTTTGTATCATTAAACCCGGGGTCTTTTCTTGTGGTGAAAGATAATGATTTTTTGTCAATTTTTAATATATTATACAAAACAAACATACCAAACCTGTCTGTTTTAACTAATTTAAAAACAGATTCTCCTCCTGGTTTTATATCTCCATTAAAAAGATCGATTGACAACTATATTATCAATGAAAACAATCCTCACAGAATTGTTTTAATTAATCAGTCTTGCTATAAAGGTGAATACCCATATTATTTTAAAGGTGTTGTAGGCAGGGTTGATGAGAGCGCTGATTATGATCAATTATTGTCATATATACAAAGCTCTGATTTAATTCGAGTATCTACGGTTGTTGGTCCTGGGACCTATACCGTGCGAGGTTCTTTGATAGATGTGTATCCATTAGAATCTAGAGTGGCTTTTAGGGTTGATTTTTCATATGACTCTCCTAGGCTTTTTGTTTTTGATGCAAGCTCACAGCTTACGGTTAAGGTTGTCGATAGTTTTTCTTTTATTGTTTCTAGGCCATCATATTCTAAAATAAAAACATCTAAACTCCTGGAGGGGTTAAGGTTTTCGTCGTATTTAGGCGGATATTATGTTTTGGGTTTGGGGGATAAAAAAGTTTCTTTAAATACTTGTAATTACGATTCTTATGATGGTGATTTTAAAAATTGTGTATCTACAGATCTTTTGTCTTCTACGGGGGTTTATATTAATGATTATTTGTTTGTTCCCCCTTGGTTTCTTGGTGAGGCTCCAAAAACACAATCTCGCCCTGTTGCGGTTTCTTTGTTAGATGGTTTTGATGGGTTGGTGGTTGGCGACTGTCTTGTTCATGAAGAATATGGTGTTTGTTTATTTGATGGGGTTGTTGAAGGTTTAGATGGTGATGAAAGTTCTGTTTCGCTAGTTTTTAAAGATGGAAAAATATCCCTGCCTGTATCTCGATTGTTTTTGTTGAGCCTTTTTAATGGGGTGGGTGGAAAAGAAAGGTTAAACTCCCTATCTAAAAAAGGAGTGTGGTTAAGAAAAAAACAGGCTGTTTCAAAAAAGGTGAGCGATTTTGTTAAAGAGTTGTTAGATCAACACGTATCAAGGATGACGCGTGCTATAAAAAGAGGTGTTTTAGATTTAAAGGCTGTTCAAGATTTTGTGTTGTCTTTTCAATACGAAGATACGGAAGACCAAAAAAAATCTTTTGAAGAAATTATGTACGATTTAACATCCCCATCTCCCATGGATAGGCTGCTCTGTGGTGATGTTGGGTTTGGAAAAACTGAAATAGCTATACGTGCCGCATTTATATCTGTTTTATTGGGTAATAAGGTTATAGTTTTGGCCCCTACAACTATTTTGTGCAATCAGCTATTAGACTCTTTTCGTTCTCGTCTAAACGCTTTTGCTATTAATGTTGAGATGGTTTCTAGATTAAATTCCACTTATAACACAAACAAAAACATTGAAGATTTTAATAGCGGCGCTGTTGATGTGTTGGTTTGTACTCATAAAATATTAAGCCACATTGATCGTGTAAGCTCTTTAGGGTTGTTAATTATAGATGAGGAACACCGCTTTGGGGTTAAACAAAAAGAAAGCTTTGTCGGCAAGTTCCCATTGTTAGATATGTTGTCTATGTCTGCCACTCCGATCCCGCGGTCACTACAAAATGCTTTTTCTGGAATTAAAACCATTTCGTCTATTACCACCCCCCCCATTAATCGCCTGCCCATACAAACCACTATTGATTATTTTGATTATGATAGAATTGTAGAATATATAAAATATGAAGTTTTAAGGTCTGGGCAGGTTTATTTGTTACATAATAATATTCAATCGTTGGGCAAAATTCAAAGAGTCCTTTCTGAGGCTTGTCCAGATATAAGTTTTGGTGTGGTGCATGGACAAATGTCTGTAAAACATATAGAGAAAACTGTTGCTGATTTTTCAAGCGGCACTTTTCAGGTATTAATATCTACAACTATTATTGAAAACGGTCTTGACATTTCGAATGTTAATACCATTATTATTAATAATGCTCATTTATTTGGCTTATCCCAGCTACACCAAATAAGGGGGAGGGTTGGTAGGCATAGCAGGCAAGCCTATGCTTATCTTTTAATTCCCAAAAATCTCAAACTAAACCAAGATGGGAAAAGAAGGTTAAAGGCTATCGAAGAAAATGTTGCGCTAGGGTCTGGGTATAATCTTTCTTCAAAAGATTTAGAAATAAGGGGGTCGGGGTCTGTTTTTGGGTATAGCCAAAGCGGGGGCTCCCAGGTTGGGTTTGATTTATATAATAAAATACTTAAAGAATCAATTAATGTTTTACGGGATGGCAATAAAAAAAATATTAATGATGTTGTTGTTCAGTTGGATATAGAAAAAGGTTTTATTCCTACAACATATATTGAAGAGGATGGGTTGAGAATTTCTTTATATAAAAGCCTGCTTGCCTGTTCTACCATTAAAGAGTTGGATGTTTTTCAAAATAATTTAGTTGACCGTTTTGGGAAATGTCCAAACGAAGTGGCTAGTTTGTTGCGCGTACAAAAGCTAAAGGTGTTGTGTTTGTTGTCAAACATATCATCTATTATTATTAACAATAATGAGGTTCGGGTGTTTTTTTTACCAGGAGAATATATTAATAACACAATAGATTTTATTAGCTGGGTGTCTTCTTTTTTTAAAGAGAGTGGTTTTGTGTTTTCTTTTAAAGAGGGTTCTGGAAATAGGATTATTTTGTGTTTTAATATTAATAATACAAAAAAAGATATTTATGTGTTTTTGGTAGATTTGTTAGATAAATTTAAGCATGATTTTTTGGAACAAAAATAATATAGTTATTATGCTGCTGTCTTTCTGTTATCCTTTTGTTGTTAGTATAAACGACACACAGTATGACAAGCAGGATTTTTATAGTAAATATTCAATGTCTGATTGGAATCTTGCCTCTAATAAACAAAAGAAGTCTATGTTAGAAGACTACATTAAAAGAGAATCTGCTGTGCAAGAGGCTTTATCTCTTGGTTTTGATTTAGACCCCACTATAATCGATCGTTTTTCGGACATAGAACAGCAGTTATTAGTAAATTTTTATTATGATGAATTTGTTGCCAAACCCTTGGTTTCTTTAGAGGATTGGTCTTTAACTTCTAAACATTTAAATAAGAATGTTGAGGTTAAGCACCTTTTAATATCACACCGAGAAAGTGATTTGTCTCAAAAAAACCCTCGAACAAAAAAAGAGGCTGTTAGTTTAATTAATGATATTCGGCTTACTTTAAATGCAGACCTTTCTCTTTTAGATTCTTTGATTCTTGTTTACTCAGACGACCCTGGTGTTCAAAGAAACGGGGGATACCTTGGGTGGCTAGAATGGGGTCAAACCCCCATGTCTTTTCAGTCGTCTGTTTGGGGAATGAAAAAAGAAAATTTATCTGCACCAATAGAGACTAGGTATGGTTATCATTTAGCCTACTTGATGAACTATCGAGATTCTCAGTATGCTTTTTATGATAGCTCTTCATATGGTTACGAAACAACCAAAAGATCTTTGGGCTTGGTTAGAGAAGACTTGCCTGGCGCCGCGTTGTCTTATGAAAATAATATTTTTTCTAATGATGTCACATTGCACCAAGATAGTTTTGAAAGTCTTTTTTTATTACTACAAGAATACACCTCGTCACTATCTGCTGGAGAGCGTTTTGTTTTTATAGATTTTTTAATGAGTTTAGAAGAGAGGTTTTTATTGTTTTCTTTTAATGAAAAGGATTATGGTGTACGTTTTTTTATCAATAATATTCTTAAGCAAAACCCATCTCGAATTCCTGATTTTAAAACCTCAGATGATTTGGTTTCATATTTTAAAATTTTAATTCTTCGACACGTCGTTGCAAGTAGAGCTATCAATAGTGGTTTAGAAAAAAACACCTTTTTTGTTAAGCGACTTAATGTTGAAAAGGCTCGTTTTTTATATGATTTTTATTTAAAAAACATTGTAAACTCTGTAGAAGCGCCTGACTCTGTATTAATTAATGAATATTATTTAAACAATAGGTCTGAAAAATATTTTATTCCTGAAAAGGTTCGTGTTAGACAAATAAGAGTAAAAAATAAAAGTTTAGCGGACAGCCTATCTTTTGTTGTTTCAAAAGAAAATTTTAAAAGTATAGCAACCAACTTTTCAATTAATAGGAAAAAAGAGGGTGGTTTAATGGAACCTTTTGAGCGTGGAAAGTTTAATAATTTAGGCGAAGGCGCTTTTTTACTATCTGTTGGAGAAATTTCTCCTGTAATTGAAAATTTAGATAGAACTTTTTCTATTATTATGTTGGAAGAGAAAATTAATAGTGAATATTTACCCTTGTCTAAAGTATATAAAAGGATTGAATCTTTGTTATTAAAAGAAGGACAAGAAAACATTAAAAAAGATACTTTTGAGAGATTTTTAAACAATAAGGATTTGATTGTTAATGATGAATTTAAAATTTATTTTAATTAGTTTTTGTTTTTGTTTTTGTTTTTCTCAAACAGGCAAAGAAAACTCTGTTGATGGTGTTTTGGCGGTTGTTGGTGAAAACATAATAACTCAAAGCGAATTTTTTGAACAGTTGCAAATTGTATCCACCAGACAGGGAATAAACCCCTCATCTACACCCCTCAAATACGAATCTTTGGCAAAAAACTTATTATCAAATATTGTAAATCAGCTTGTTTTACTTGAGCACGCAAAAATGGATACTAATATTTTTATTAGTGACGATGAGGTAAAAAAACAACTTGATCTACAAATCTCTGGGTTTATCAATAGCATGGGTTCCGTTGAGGCTTTAGAAAACTATTTAAATAAATCTTTAAGAGAAATTAAGGCCTTTTATTGGGATGAAATTTATAATGCTATGCTTATTGAGCGTTTTAGATATTCTCTATTAAGTGGTGTGTCTATTGGAAAAAAAGAAGTTGATGATTTTTATATTACTTATAAAGACTCTCTTCCTCCGGTCCCTAGAAGGGCTAGCTTTTCTTTATTAAATATGAAGTTTGTTCCCAGTGAAAAAACTATTAAAAATTATTATAATACTACCAAATCTATACTAGATGAGCTTAACAACAAACAAGTCACCTTTGAAAGTCTTATTAAAAAACACTCTGATGATTTTGCATCTATTCCAAACGATGGTGTTGTTGGCGAAACAGAACGGGGTTCTTTTTTAAAAGAATATGAAGAGGCTGCGTTTTCAGCAAAAATAGGATCTATCGTTGGTCCAATCAAAACCTCTGCGGGTTTTCATATTATTAAAGTTCTCGATAAGAAGGGTGAAAAAATAACCACACAACATTTATTAAAAACTATACAGCCTTCATTGGAAGATAAAGATTCTTTAGTGAATTTAATTAATAATATACATTCAAATTCTAAACAAGATTCTTCTTTTTTATATAATCTCCTAACTGGGGGTGGTTATCTTTTTGGGTTTTCTGGAAACTATACTAATTATTATTATGAAAATCTTCCCCAAGAAGTTGTTAAAATGATAGATTCATCACAAAAAAAATCTCTTGTTTCTCCTTTTGGTTTTAGCGATGGAACTTTAGGTTTATTATATGTCTATGATAAACAAAAATCTGAGACTGCAACTCTTGATAATTCATATGATTATATTGCAGGCTTGGCTAAAGAAAAAAAATCTGCTGAGTTTGTGGAAAGGTGGTTGATGTCTGCTAAAAAAGAAGTATATATAAATATTTTTTCAGAAAACTAAATACTAACATAGTTGTCAACATAATATTTTGCTTTAAGTCATTAGCTTTTTCTTTATTTTTTAAACGCTTATTTTCAAACAAAATAAAAGTTATTTACTTACTAACGAACTATAATAATAATAAGTTATAATATATAAAATATATATTATTATATTATTGTAATTCTAATTTAGAAATTATAAAATAATACACACTAAAAAACATATAATATGAGTTATAAAATCAATACAGACGATTTATTAAGGGTTTTACAGCAAACAATAAAAGTAATTCCTACTAGATCTACAAAGCCAATTCTGGGCTGTGCATTGTTTTCTTTTAGCGAAAAATTAGCTATCAGAGCTTCTAATCAAGAAACATCTATAAGCACAACTATTAATATTAATTCGCAAGCAAAAGAAGGACATGTTGCAATTCCTATAGGAAGATTAATAGAGATAACCTCTAATCTTAAAGAAGAAGAAATAGAATTCTCTTTATTAGAAAACAATAAGGTTGAGATTAAAACAAAGAGTGGAAAATTTTCAATCACAGGACAAAACTATCAAGAATTCCCGTCTATGCCTGTAATGAATGAAAGTGTTAGTGTATCTTTAAACATGGAATCTTTCAATGAAATTATAGATTTTACAAAGAACTCTATCAGTAAAGATGATTTAAAACCAGCATTACAAGGAGTATTATTTAAAATAGATTCATCTCAAATATTAGGGGTTTCTACAGATGGTCATAGATTGTCTAGAATAATAATTAAAAATGATAAAGAGCAGCCACGAGAACATGAAATAATAGTTCCAATTAAATTTTTAACATTACTAAATAGTTATATAAATAAAGAAGATCAAGTAGAATTAGAAATATCTGAAAATTATATTTCCGTATCTCATAAAAATCAAACCATATTTTCAAGAATTATAAAAGATTCATATCCAGATTATGAAAAAGTTGTTCCTTTAGATAATAATAAACAGTTAGTAATTAATAGACAGAACCTCATAGACAGCATAAAAAGAGTATCAATCTTTTCTAACAGATCAACTAAACAAATAACGTTAAAAATAAATAAAAGCGAAACCACCATTCAAACAGAGGATGCTGAAAAAGCAGCCTCTGGAAAAGAATTATTACAAAGCAATTTTAGTGATGATAATGAATTGAAAATAGGATTTAATGCTAACTTTATATTAGAAGCTTTAAATCAAATTAATCAAAAAGATGTTACTATATTTTTAAATACACCTTTAAGCGCTGCAATATTAACAGAAAAAGATGAGGCTCTTAAAAAAGACAAACTACTTTTATTGATGCCTATTAGACTTAATGATTAATGATCATTAAAAACCTTTCTTTTTTAAACGTTAGAAAAATATCATTATTTAGCGAACAGTTTTTACCACAAACCAACATCATTATAGGTTCTAACGGATCTGGAAAAACCAGTATTTTAGAATCTATAGTTTTCTTAATAACAGGAAAAAGTTTTCGAAAAAAACACACACAATCCATTATTAAAAAAAACAAACAAGAAATACAAATTAAAGGAATATTTCAAAACGAAGAAAGCTTGACAATCAAACTAATATATAATGGAAAAAAGAAACAAATTTTCAAAAATAACCAAATATTAAAAAGAACAACAGAGCTAATTAAAGATAATGCTATTGTATATGTTTCTCCAGAAGAGATAGATATTATAGAAGAATATAAAAAAGAAAAACAACAATATTTTGATAAAATAATTTTTAGAATTAATTCCGAACATATTTATAACATAAAAGAATATAACAAACTATTACTATACAGAAACTCCTTGCTTGAAAACAACATGTCAACCGAACCATGGGATGAACCGCTTTCGCTTGCTGGGTTGAAAATTTGGAAAACAAGAAATAACTTTTTTAATTTTTTTTGTAAAATATTTAATGAAACACAAAAAAAACTCGATTTACAATTAAAATATATAATAGAATATAAAAACCAAGAACATGAATCAAAAGAAGAGTATATAAAAAAACTACAAGCAAAAACAAAGACAAACAAAACAGAGGTTGGCCCTCATAAAGATGTTATAGATTTATATTTAAACAACGACACAATAAAAGAACACGCATCTCAAGGAGAAAAAAAATTATTTAAATACGTTTTAAAATTCACAGAAGCAGAAATAATTAAAACAAAGAACAATAACAACCCTATTATTCTTTTGGATGATTTTTTTGCAAAACTAGATAATGAAAATATCATGAAAATATTTTCATATTTTCATCGTAAATTTCAAGTAATTATAACAACAACAAACACAAATACTCAAATACTAGAAAACATACAGAAAAACAATATAGATATAAAAATATTTAATAATGATAAAACTATCAACAGCAATTAATCAGCTTTTAAATAACCCAAAAGCAAGCCACATGTTGGCCCTTGGAAAACTACAAAACGATTGGGTTAATATAGTGGGTCAACATATATCAGAATCTACAACGCCCAGCAAAATAGTTGATGGAAGACTATATATAATATGTAAAAACCCAACATGGAAAACCGAATTACAATATCAAAAAAAAGAATTATTAAGTAAAATTAACCAATCAATAAAAATAAAAGATATAATATTAATATGACAACAGACTATAAAGCACAAAACATAACAGTACTAAAAGGGTTAGAGGCGGTAAGAAAGCGTCCCGCAATGTATATTGGGGATACTGGAAAAAAAGGACTTCATCATTTAATATGGGAGGTTGTTGATAACTCTATTGATGAGGCGATGGCTGGACACTGCACAAAAATAACAGTTACACTACATCAAGATGGATCTGTTTCAGTAGAAGATGATGGAAGAGGAATTCCTGTTGATATACACAAAGAAGAAGGAAAGTCGGGCTTGGAGCTTGTTATGACGGTTTTACATGCAGGTGGAAAGTTTGATAAGGATACATATAAAGTATCAGGAGGGTTACACGGTGTCGGAGTTTCTGTGGTTAACGCCCTATCTACACGGTGTGTTGCAGAGGTCTGTAGAGAAGGAAAAAAATATAAACAAGAATACCTTAAAGGTGTTGCGACAACCCCCGTAGAAGAAATAGAAAAAACAAAAAACAGAGGAACAAAAATAACATTTTATCCCGACATGTCTATATTTGTAGATCAAAAACTTAATTTTAATATTGTTGATGAAAGGTTGAGAGAACTTTCATATTTAAACAGCGGAATTAAAATTATTTTAAAAGAAGATGAAAGCAAAACAGAAAAAGAACATTATTACGAAGGGGGCCTTTCTGAGTTTGTAAAATATTTAGACAAAACACACACACCTCTTTTTGATATACCTATACACATTAAAGGGGAAAAAGATAATATTCCGGTTGATTTATCTATTCGATACAACGACTCATATACAGAAACCCTCTTAACGTTTGTAAATAATATTAATACAATAGAGGGGGGCACCCATTTAGCGGGGTTTAAGTCGGCCCTTACAAGATCTTTAAATAAATATGCGGCACACAATATTTCTAATAAAAAAGGAGAAAGCCCATCTTTTAGTGGAGAAGATGTGAGAGAAGGTTTAACAGCAGTGTTGTCAATCAAGGTTCAAGAACCACAGTTTGAGGGACAAACAAAAACAAAACTAGGAAATGGCGAAGTTAAAGGTGTGTGCGATTCTATAATAATGGAAGCATTGTCAGACTTTTTTGAACAAAACCCAAACACAGCAAAACAAATTATTTCTAAGGCTGAAAACGCAGCCAGAGCAAGAGAAGCAGCAAAAAAAGCGCGAGAACTAGTAAGAAGAAAAAGTGTTTTAGATATTTCAGCATTGCCAGGAAAGCTCGCAGACTGTTCAGAAAAAGACCCAACGAGTTGTGAATTATATTTAGTTGAGGGTGATTCTGCTGGAGGCTCTGCCAAACAAGGAAGAGATAGAAAATATCAAGCAATATTGCCGCTAAGGGGAAAGGTTATTAACGCTGAAAAAGCCAGAATAGATAAAGTATTATCAAACAATGAGATACAAACGATTATTACAGCGCTAGGAACAGGTTTTGGTGGAGACTCTGAAGCAGAGGAAACCTCGGCGGGGGATTTTGATATAACAAAACTAAGATATCATAAAATCATTATAATGACGGATGCCGATATTGATGGAAGCCATATTAAAACACTATTATTAACATTTTTATACAGAAAAATGCCAGAACTTATTACCGGTGGGTATGTTTATATTGCCCAGCCACCTTTATACAAAATATCAAAAGGAAAAAAATCAACATACGTATATTCGGATGACCAAAAAGACAAGCTGCTTGGTGAACTAAAAGAAGAAAACAAAAAAATTGAAATACAAAGATATAAGGGTCTTGGAGAGATGAACGCAGATCAATTGTGGGAAACAACAATGAGCAAAGAAAATAGAACACTATTACAGGTGACTATTTCTGATGCAGTAGAAGCTAATTTAATTTTCTCTACACTTATGGGCGAAGATGTTGAATCTAGACGAGATTTTATTATAAGCAATTCAAAACTAGCAACAAACTTGGATATTTAATATGACAGAAGAAAATCAACAAGAAGAGGGGTTTATACAAAATAAAGACATCGTCGAAGAGATGTCGGAGTCTTATTTAACCTATTCCATGTCAGTAATTTGTAGTAGGGCGCTTCCAGACGTAAGAGATGGATTAAAACCGGTTCATAGAAGGGTTTTATATGGAGCGCTAGAACAGGGAGCAACCTGGAACCGAAAATATAAGAAAAGCGCACGTATTGTGGGGGATGTGTTGGGAAAATATCATCCCCACGGAGATAGCTCTATTTATGATTCATTGGTGAGAATGGCACAGCCCTGGTCACTAAGATATCCCCTTATTGATGGACAAGGAA
The DNA here is from genome assembly GCA_002703645.1 of Fidelibacterota bacterium. GTDB lineage: Bacteria > Fidelibacterota > Marinisomatia > SCGC-AAA003-L08 > D37C17 > TMED161. The sequence continues at coordinate 56,274 of NZUX01000030.1, forward strand.
ACTTTGGGTCTGTAGATGGAGACAATGCAGCGGCAATGAGATATACTGAGGCCAGAATGGATAGAGTTGCCTCTGAAATGCTGCAAGACCTAGACAAAGAAACGGTTGATTTTTCACCTAATTTTGATGATAGCTTAGAAGAGCCGTCTGTTTTACCAACACAAATCCCAAACCTATTAATGAATGGCTCTGAAGGTATTGCCGTTGGAATGGCAACCAAAATACCGCCACACAATCTTAACGAATTAATTTCTGGCTTAATTGCTTTATTAAAAAACCCAGAAATATCAATTGATGAATTGATTCAAGAACACGTAAAGGGTCCAGACTTTCCAACAGCGGGCTTTATTATGGGTAGCGATGGTATTAACAGTGCGTACAACACGGGAAGAGGAAGGATTGTCATGAGGGGGCGCGCCCGCATTGAAGAGGACGATAAAGGTAAACAAAAAATTATTATTACAGAGTTGCCCTATCAGGTTAATAAGGCCGGCCTTGTAGAAAAAATAGCAGACCTTGTTCGAGATAAAAAACTAGAGGGCATTTCTGATCTTAGAGATGAGTCTGATAAAGATGGAAACAGAATAGTAATAGAGTGTAAACGAGATGCTATAGCAGAAATTTTATTAAATAATTTATATAAATTAACCCAACTGCAAGAAACCTTTGGAGTAATAATGCTTGCACTTGTGAATGGTGTTCCTAAAATAATGAATCTTAAGGAAGTGTTGGGACACTTTCTTGACTTTAGAAGAGAAGTAATTATTAGACGAACAACGTTTGAGCTGCAAGAAGCGGAAAAAAGAGCCCATATATTAGAGGGATTAAAGAAAGCTTTAGAAAACATCGACAATGTAATAAAAATTATTAGAGCATCATCTAATCCAGATATAGCAAAAACCTCTTTAATAGAAACATATCAATTTAGCAACAGGCAAGCAAAAGCGATTCTTGATATGAGATTACAAAAACTAACCTCGCTGGAAATTGATAAAGTAATACAAGAGTACAATGAGCTTATGGAGCAAATTAAAAAACTAAATCATATTTTAGAAAGCTTTGATGAACAAAGTCATATTATTGAAAACGAGCTTTCCCAAATGTTAAACATACATGGGGATGAGCGACGAACAGAAATAATTCCATTTAGTGGAGAATTAAGCGTTGAAGACATGATAGCAGACGAAGAGATGATTATTACTATCACGCACAACGGATATATTAAACGGCTTCCTGTTGATACTTGGAAAACACAAAGGCGCGGAGGAAAGGGCATGAAGGGAGCCAAAACAAAAGATGATGATTTTGTTGAACATCTTTTTACCGCTTCAACACACAATACCATGTTGTTTTTCACGGACCAAGGCAAGTGTCACTGGTTAAAAGTACACCAAATTCCACAAACACTAAGAACATCTCAAGGCAGGGCGATTGTTAACCTGATTGGGTGTGAGCCCGGCGAAAAAGTAAAAGCTTTTGTTTCTGTAAAAGAGTTTAATGAAGAACAATATATTATTATGGCTACAAAACAAGGAATGATTAATCGCACATCACTATCACTTTATAGCAAACCACGAAAAGGCGGTGTTTTTGCAATGTCAATTAATGATGGTGACGAATTAATACAGGCAAAAATATCAAACGGGAATGATGATATTGTTATGGCAACCAGCGATGGAAAATCAATTCGATTTACAGAAACGGCTATTCGTGCAACAGGTAGAAGAACTAAGGGTGTTAAAGGTATCACAACTTCTTCATCTGATTTTGTTATTGGGATGTTGGTATTAAAAAATGATGGATATATTTTAGTCGCATCTGAAAATGGCTATGGAAAGCGAAGCAATTTAGAGGAATATAGAATACAAAACAGATCAGGAAAAGGTGTATACACATTAAAAAGTACCGACAAAACCGGCAAATTAGTATCTATTTTAGAGGTTGTTGATAGTGATGATATTATGATTATAACCAATGGGGGAGTAATGATTAGGCAAAGCGTATCTGCGATTCGTACAATTGGCAGAAACACCCAAGGAGTTCGCCTTATTAAACTAGATGATGGTTTTAAAATTTCGTCTGTTACAAAAGTTGTTAAAGAAGAAGATGATGAAAACGAAAATGGCGCAACCATAACATCAACAGACACTAGCACGGAAGATTCTGAAGAATAATTTAAAACAAATCTATTCTAATATAGAAAACCACAAAACAGCCAGCCAAAAAGTTGCCCTAGTTGCTGTTACAAAAACACAACCCGCCGATGTGGTTCAACAGGCTATTGATTTAGGTGTTTGTTGTTTTGGTGAAAATAAAGTTCAAGAGGCTATAAAAAAGTTTTGTGATATCAATAAAAATAATATAGAACTACACCTTATTGGGCATTTACAAAAAAATAAAGTTAAAAAGGCTGTACAAATTTTTGATGTTATCCAAACTGTTGACTCTTTAGCATTAGCTGAAAAAATTAACTCTCAAGCTCATGCGTTCAACACCAAACAGCGTATTTATTGCCAGGTTAATATAGGCAGTGACCCCAAAAAATTTGGATTTTCTAAACAGGAAATATTAGAGTTTTGTAATGATATATCAACATTAAAATATTTGTCATTTGAGGGGCTAATGACTATTTTACCACTTAATTTCAAAGACATAGAAAATAAAAAACTTTATAAAAAAATGTATGATCTACATAATAAGATCAAAGAAAAACACCCCACATGTAGAGAATTATCAATGGGAATGACAAATGACTATATATCAGCTATTCAGGGCGGATCCACAATGATTCGTATTGGTACAGGTATTTTTGGAAAAAGATAATGGTTTATAAATTTATTTTACACTCATCAATGTATGAAATCCCTATTTTCAATCAATCAGATAAAATTATTCTATTTGATATCACCAATATGTCAAACAACATAAATACGATTAGTCAAATTACAATCGACAACAATATTGAAATTTATGATTATACCTACCACCCAAACCACGTTCATCATGATCTTATTAAGGTCTCTGACCATATTAATAAAACAGGATACAACCCCCTAATAGGCAATCAATCACAACTTGATAAACCATTTATTGATTTGTCTAATTTATACAGCTCAACCAACGGGGTGGTGACTAGCTGTATTGGCAAACACTTCAATAATTACAAAACCAAAAATTTATACCCATCAACATATCTTTGTTATATTTCTATTATTGCTCGCGCTTATCATCACAAGCTGATTAAAGCGTTTTTAATCAACAATCTGAATGGCATCAAAAATGATTAAAAACGTTGTATGTTCTGTAATGCGAGGATCAACAGAAGAAAGTCAACATCAAATTCATTGTGTGATTATTAATAAAAACCACGATATACTCTTTCAGAGTGGTGACATCAAGCAAGATTACTGTTTAAGATCAACGCTTAAGCCGTTTCAGAGCGCCGCATCAATCAACCTAGGAACTCACACTAAATATAATTTTAGTGATAAAGAAATCTCTATTACATGCGCCTCACACCACTGTGAAGACCAACACATTAATACTATACGGTCGATCTTAAAAAAAATTAATTTATCAGAACAAGACCTAGAGTGTGGTTTTCATTTTCCGTTTGACAAAAAAAATAAAACAAAACTTCATTCTCAACAAATTAATAAATCGAATATTTACAATAATTGTTCTGGTAAACATGCAGGGCTGTTAGCAATGATGCAACACTTAAACATTCCAACCAAAAACTATATTAATCACACCCACCCAATACATCAGTATATTAATGATTATATTATTAATATAGCAGGAGAACATCCTGTAGAGTTTGCCGTAGATGGTTGTAGTTTACCAACCCCGTATTTTAGTTTGTATACATTGGCAAAAATGTATATTCAGCTTATTGTTGCACCACCAACATCTCCCCTTTCCACAGTTTACAATTCAATGGTGCAGTATCCTGAATTAGTTTCTGGAACCAAGGGGTTTGATAGCTACTTTATGAAATTATTTGATGGACGAGCGGTATGCAAAGGGGGTGCTGAAGGAATGCAATCGCTAGCCATTAAAACAAAAAACCATGGATATATATCTTTGGCGTTAAAAGTGCTAGATGGCAATCATCGTGGTAATTATATTTCTTGTGTTACAATTTTATATTATTTAAATATTATTAATGATGAAGAATATAGTTCTTTGTTAGATTTTATTAACGTTAATCAATATAATTTTAATCAAATTAAAACTGGTCAACTAGTTTGTAATATTGTAGATTAATTTTTATGCTATTATATGATCAAATAACATCTCTTAATTTGGAAGCATTGACAAAAAAAATGTCAAAGCTTTTAAAAGAAGATATTCCGCACGGAGACCCCACATCTAACACGGTGATTCAACCCAATCATAAGGGAGAGTTTGTTTTTCGAGCCAGAGAAAAAATGGTTTTTTGTGGAGGGCCTATTATAGAGACTACATTTTCTAAAAATATCAACACCAAGGTGTTGGTTAATGATGGTGCGCTAGTTCAGAAGGGATATGATTTGGCAATTATTAAAGGGAGTGTAAGAGAAATTTTAACCAAGGAACGGTTAGTTTTAAATATGATACAACATCTTTCTGGGATTTCATCAAATACCGCCAAATATGTTCATAAACTTAATAATAAGAATATTAAGATTTTAGATACCCGCAAAACAACTCCAGGGTTGCGAGTTTTAGAAAAATATGCAGTCCATCATGGCGGTGGATATAACCATCGCCTAGATTTATCATCCGGCATTATGGTTAAAGACAATCATTTCATTAATAATAATTTAGATGTAATTTTTAAAAAATTAAAAAAACAAAAAGGTCGCCTCCCCATTCAATTAGAAATTGATCACATCAAACAAATTAATAGTGATAATGTGAATCTTGTAGATGGTTTTTTACTTGATAATATGTCGCCATCAAAAATTAAAGAATGTATCCTTCGTATTAATATGCTTAACAAAACATCGCAACAAATTTTTATTGAAGTATCTGGCGGCGTTACACTGAAAACTATTTCTAAATTTAATATTAAAGGGGTGTCGGGTATTTCAATAGGCGCATTAACCCACCAAAGTCGAAGTGTAGACATTGGGTTGGATATAAAATAATATTAGTAAATCCAATCTAGTATATTTATTTTTCGAGGGTATTTAAATCATGAAATGAGAGGATGCCAAATGAAACGTTTACTGTATATTTTTAATTTAATTCTTTGTCTTTTTATATTTACAGCGTGCGAAGAGGAAGAGGTTGATAATGGAACAGGTTCTGGTGGTGGCGGATCTGCTCAAGAGTGTAGTTTATCTAGCGAAGACCTGGAGGGTACCTGGAAACTACAATCTGAATCCTCTTCTGCAACACTAACTACTATTGCTAATATTAGCGTATTAGATTCCTGGTCAGAAGTTACAACACCAATGAGTGTTTCAATTATAATAGGTGATGCCGATCCAGTAACAGAAAGTTTAAACTATTTACATGTGAGCTCTAATGATGAAAAAATATTTTTCTTTTTATCTGAAGAGTCATTTTGGAGTAGTTGGGGCAACACATATATAGAAATAGAATGTGATGCTGCTGATTTAAATTCGTGTTCTTCCTTTATGAGCCATATGGATGGAACAAATAGCGTTCATATGAACCTCTCTTCACTTAGTTCTGTGGAATGGGTAGAAACACCATCGAATGGAACGTATGAATTAACAGTACCAATATTTAGTGACGTAGTAGAAAGCAACACAGTTTCTATGGACGAAGAAAGTGCAATGTCAACAGGTAGCATAATCATTAATGCCGACACACCCCTTGTTATGGAGTCATTAACAGATGTACAAGATGCGTGGGATCAAAGCTATATGACTTTTAATAGTGATGGTACCATATCGCATTATAATACACTAGATTGTAATTTAATTACTCCTGAGAATGATAATGATTGTTATAGTGAAGGATGCGCACCAACAATAACAGATGATATGTTAACGGGATGTTCTAATGTTGATTGTGGTTCTTTAGTTAATCAAAATGACTGCTTATCTTGGAATGCATGCACTTGGCTCGATAATACATGTTCAGATCACGAATCAAATGATATGCTTGCCTCTGGATGGAGCTTAAATTGTAATAATGGTGAATCTGAATTAGTTCTTACGACAACCGATTCGGGAACAGATAATAGTTATAATGTTGCCCATGATATTGTAGTGTCTAATGGTGAAATGTCTATGTCGATATCACAAGATTTTTGTAACGTTTATTATTATTATGGATATGATTGTGATGCATATAGTGGTCCCGCAGAAGATTTTTATGGATTGTCTGGTGATCAAATTGAAAGCTTAGTCATATCAAGCGCTTATCATTATGTTGTAAGTGAAATGCCAACGATGCGCTCCAATGAGTCGCAATCTATTGAAAACCCAATTGCAAGACCCAACATTATCCATATTTTTGGAAAATAACTATTTAATAAATAGAAGCAGCTAAAATCAATGTTCTTCTTTTAGCTGCTTCTAGATCCAAATATTATCAATCAATCTTACATCATTAAAAAACACAGCTAACGAAATTAACGTTTCTTTATTGATGCTAATATTATCTTCTATTTCTAATAGTGTATTAGTATCTGCAATTGATATATAGTCTATTTTAAATCCAGGCATAGAAAGAATTATTTTTTTCATACCCTCTTTAATTTTTTGTGAATCTTTTTCTCCACCTATAATTAATTCTTTTGCATACATTAATGCGGAGTATATTACCTTTGCATTATTTCGTTGCGTCTGATTTAAATATTGATTCCGAGAACTCATTGCCAAACCATTTTTTTCTCTTATGGTCTCGCATGGAATTATTGTAATAGGATATTTCATATTTTGAACCATTTTTTGAATTAAAATCAATTGTTGAGCATCTTTCATTCCAAAATATGCTGAATGCGGTTGTACTAAATTAAAGAGTTTAGCTACAACGGTTAATACCCCATTGAAAAAATGCGGTCGACTTTCACCTTCTAAGCGAGTTGATAATATGTTTTCTGTTACCATAAAAGAATCTTGTTTGTTATAAATTTCATCTGCTGTTGGTATGAAAGCCATATCAACACCAACTTGCTCTATTTTTTTTATATCTTCGTTAATGTTTTGTGGATATGAATCTAAATCTTCATTTTCTCCAAATTGTAATGGATTGAGAAAAATACTAACACACGATATATCACATTGTTTTTTTGATTGTTGAATTAATGATAGATGTCCATCGTGTAATGCGCCCATTGTTGGAGTAAACCCAATAGATTTAGTTGTTATTAAAGAACGCCACTTTAATAACTCATGTACTGTTTTGATTATAATCATCTATTTAATTTTTTTAATAATATTGGGAGAACAGAGTGAAGTATGTTTTTTTTCTGGAAATTTTTTATTCGCTACATCACTGTTATATTGATTGAGAGCTTTGGTGATATTGTCAGAAAGTTTTAAATATTTTTTCGCATGTTTAGGGTGAAAATTATTAATTAACCCAAGAATATCATGCCAAACCTGAACCTGTCCATCACAATGTGGTCCCGCACCAATACCAATTGTTGGGATTGATAATGTGTCGCTAATTAATTTTGATAATTCGCTAGGAATGCATTCTAAAACCACCGCAAAAGCACCAGCATCTTCTACGGCCCTTGCATCATCTATAATTTTTTGTGCCGATTGTATATCTTTTCCTTGTATACGATGGCCTGATAATTGATTAACAGATTGTGGTGTTAATCCGATGTGACCCATTACGGGAATTCCAGATGAAACTATTTTTTTAATTTGGGGTTTAACTTCAACACCACCCTCTAACTTCACCGCTTCTGCCATCCCCCTTTTTAATATTAACCCGGCATTTTTAATAGCTGTTGCGACCGATGACTGATAGCTTAAGAACGGCATATCACCAACAACAAAAGTTGAGCTACAGGCTTTTGCAACCGCCCTACAAACTAAAATCATTTCATCCATAGTAACTGGAATTGTAGAACTAAACCCATATGTAACCATTGATGCGCTATCACCAACTAGGATAATGGGAATATTAGAATCATTAATTATTTTTGCCGAAGTATAATCATAAGCTGTTACTACACTGAATGGCTTTGAGTTTTCTTTCCACGATCCAATAGTTTTAATAGTAATTTTTTTCATTTAGGTTTTTTAAATCGTGATTTTATTATTCTGATCCACATGCACAATAGATGGTTTAAATGAGCTTAACTCATCTGTATTCAATGAACAATATGAGGCAATAATCACCAAATCACCCTTATTTACTAGATGAGCTGCCGCACCATTAATACAGACTTCTCCTGAACCAACCTCTCCCTTAATCACATATGTTTCTAATCGATTGCCATTAGTAATATTTAAAACATGAACTTTTTCATATTCATATAATCCAGCAGCTTGAATTAATTTTTCATCTAAAGTGATTGAGCCAATATAATCTAAATTAGCATCAGTAACAGTTGCCCTATGAATTTTGGATTTTAATACATCAATTTTCAAAATGATTTTTCTACCTTGTTTTGTGATAATAACTTAACATATAGCAATTCAATATATCAATGACTAGATTCAATTAAAAAAATATTTTATTCTACCATATATAGTATTATAATATAAGATGTATACAAGAGAAATTCATAAAAACCTTGTTAATAGTAATTCATTATTAATATTTTCACGGACTGTGTAGTTTTTAAAGAGGACAAAGGCAGAATAAATATGTTTAAAATTAAAATATTACTTCTTATTTCTATTCTATTTATAGTAGATGGTTGCGCACTTTTTTCTGGAAAAAAGAAAAAGAAGAACCAAGAAGCGGAGATGCAAGTCGAGGCTGAAGAAATTGTAATGTATGATGAAGCTCTATTTGATGATACAGATTCAATCGATACCACTAATGATTTCATTCCAGATGATGCTACAGAATTTGTTGTAGATGAGCCTATTGATTCTTTGAGCCTTGCACCCGAAGAGTCAGATGATGATCAATGGCAATCTAATAGCATTATTGAAGACAAGGTTGATATCTATTCAGATGTGATTGCAAACTTTCAAGATGATATGACCCGCTTAAAATCTGAATTAGATTTAGTCACAGAAGAACTATATGAACTTAAAGCAAAATCACAAATTTGGGAAAATCCATTCTCTATCTATAATAAAGAAATTATTTTAACTAATGGATCCACAGTATACGGTAAAATAACCTATCAAGATCAGGATATTATATATGTTGAAACCTTAATTGGTGGATTAACATTACAAAGAGATAATGTTAAGCGTGTTATTGAAAATATTACTCAGCTTCCAGATAGCGTTGAAACAGATGCAGAAAGAACTCGCCGTAATGATATTTTGGAAATAAAAAAAGAAGAAGAAAACACCATATTTCAACCATCTACTAAATTATTAGCTAATGCTATTTTGATTGGTGATATATCTGAAGAAGTTGATTTTCGTGGAAATCGCATTTTATCTGGTGACATTAAAAATATTGGAGAAGCGAGAGCTGATTTTGTAAAAATCAATTTTGTTTTTCGTATGAACTGGCAAGGTAAAACCAAATCCTTGACAGCATTTGTTCGTGGATCAAAACATATTTTTCCAGATTCCAACATAGAATCTGATTCTAGTATTGAATTGGGTGCTGTTGCAGAGTTTGAACTTGTTATTCCTGC
>NZUX01000031.1 GCA_002703645.1 Fidelibacterota bacterium
GATGACCATGATGACCATGAGCACTGTGATGAGATAACAGATGAAACAGAATGTGAAGCATCTGATCACTGTGAGTGGCATGCAGATGAAATGGCATGTGAAGATCATGGACACGATGATGACCATGAATGTATGTTTGGTGATGTGAATTCTGACGAGGAAATAAATGTACAAGATATTGTAGCTATACTTTCCTATATACTTGATGGAGCATCAGAGCCAGAGTGTGCTGATATGAATCAAGATATAAACGTAGATGTGCTTGATATTGTTGTAATAGTAGATATTATCTTAGGACAAAGATCTAACTATGCAACCTCTGCTAAGTTTACAAAAGAAAGTAATAAAATGTTAATGAGTAGTGATGGTTCTATTGGTGCGATCCAAATGACTCTAAACCATGGTATTGACTTTACTATTGAACTAACTAATAAAGCAATGATTGCTGAGTATAGAACTAATGGTTTAGCTACTGAGTTAATTATTGTAAATCCTACTGAAGAAATTCTTTTTATTACAGATAGTTACTACAATATTGAAGAAATAGTTGCAGCTACAACAGAGGGGTATATTGAAACAAGCATAACTACTCCTAATGTGATTGCAATAAGTGATGCATTCCCAAATCCTTTCAATCCATCTACATCTTTTAATGTAAATATTGAAAATTCTGGTTTCATCTCAGTATCAATCTACAATATAAATGGACAATTAGTAGATATTCTGCATGAAGGTGAAATGAATGCTGGTTTATATAATATGACTTGGAAGCCTAATAACGTTTCAAGTGGTGTATATATACTAAGAGCTGTTAGTGAAGGTTATATGTCAACACAAAAGCTAACTCTTATTAAATAAGCAGTCTTTTATTGAGAGGATGTAGTTTTAGCTGCATCCTCTCAATAATTATTATCATGAAATTCACTATTATTAAATATTTTTTACTATCTATTATATGTCAAGGAATATTATTCCCATCAACATATAACTTAGTTGGTAGAGTATTTGATTTAGAAAAGCAACAACCAATAAGCAATGCTAATATTTTTATTGATAATAAAAATATTGGAACAACAACTAATGAAGATGGATATTTTATTTTATTTTTAGAAGGCTATTCTTTAAATAATAAAATCAATCTAGTTATTAAGTTCATTGGATATGAAGAAAAAAAGATTTTTCTTTATGTAAAAGATAATGAAAATAACTTAGGTACAATTTATTTAAAACCTAAATCCATTAAATTGGATACTATAAGAATTGATTCTCAAAAAGACAAATCAAAACAGATATCAGATATTTTTATTTCAGGAAAAGAATTAAATGAAAATCTAAAAGGGAATATCGCTACAACTTTAGCCAATCAACCTAATATAGGTATAAATTCTTTTGGAATTATAACTTCGAAGCCATCCTTAAGAGGTTTTTCTGGTGATAGATTTTTATTGACAAAGGATGGAAATGAAACAGGAGATTTATCACAATCCGCTATAGATCATGCCATTTCTCTTGATATGACCGAAGTTAATGAAATAGAAATTATAAGAGGTCCTAAGGCTCTAACATACGGACAAAATGCAATAGGAGGTGTTATAAATACAACTCTTGTAGGAAATCCGAAAATAAGATTCAACAAATTCACCAAACAACTTCTAATCGGAACTGATTCATCTAATGATTCTGAATATGGAAATTTGATGCTTTACATCCCTTTTAAAAGTAATCAATTAAACTTATTCTACAGTAATAGAATTGCTCAAAATCAAAATAGCCCTGAAGGTGAACTAGTAAATACTCAATCTGGCACAGATATTTATAAGCTAGGAATTACACATTACTATAAAAAAAATTATGTAAACTTAATAATCGAAACATTTGATATGCATTATGGAATTCCTCCATATCCATTAGCTCATGAACAAGGTGTAGATATCGTACTATTAAAAAATACTTATCAATTAAATTTTAATAATAATATTTCATTCGGTATTTTCAATCAATTAGATATTCAATTTAATTACATTGATTATGTCCACGTTGAAATGATCAATGCCAATGATAATTCAACAAACATAGATCATATTTTAGAAAATAGAAACTTTCACGTTGCACTAGCAAAAAAAACAGAAAATTATAAAATTTCAATCAGCGGTAAAAAAATAATATATGGATTAGAATATATAATTAGAAAATTTGTTCCTGACGGATTTTATCTAACTCCAACCACTAATGAAAATCAACTCTCTCTTTTCGGTTTTCAAGAATACAAAATCAAGAATTTAAATATTGATTTTTTAAGTTCATTTAGGATTGGATATCTATTAGTTAATCCAGGTAATTATAACTATAATTTTGGAGGTTCTAATTTAATTCTTAAAGATGAGGATGGTAACCCAATACTAGATAATAATGGGAATAGAATTAGTTTGGTTGATGACAGAAAGTTTCAAAGCCTATCCTATTCCTTTGGATTTAGAAAAAAAATAAATGAATTTGAATATAATTCTTGGTTCATGCATACAACAAGGCCTCCAAGAGTTGAGGAATTATTTTCTGATGGACCTCATTTAGCTTCATATGCATTTGAAATCGGAAACCCAAATCTTGATGCAGAAAAAATATACGGAATTGAAAATTCAATTCGCTATAATTCTAATAATTTAAATGCATCATTTGTAGCCTTTTATAATTACAGCCCATACTATTTTCAAATGACAAAAGATGGATTATGTGAGATTCCAAATGATTGGAATCCATGGGAAACTCATCCATGTTATGGAGCAGATTTTATTGATTGGGGAAGTGGAGAATTTGGATGGTTACATAAATATAGTTCAAAAGGGAATGAAGTAGTAATTAAGGGCTTTGAATTTAGTTTAGGATATCAAATGAATAAATTTGATATAAATTATAACCTTTCATTTGTACAAGGAGATGATTTAACATTTAATATGCCTTTATCTTATATAAATCCTATGAAAGAAATTATAACATTAGGCTTTATGGACCAATTTTTAACTTATAAAATTAAATTAACAAACATTAGTCCTCAAGAAAGATTAGGAGAATTTGAGACAGAAACTCCAGGAGCTTATTTGGTGGATTGTATAATAGCTTTTAGTTTTAACCCTAATAATAATTTAACATTACATATAAGCAATATTACTAATCGAACCTATTACAACCACCTATCTAGAATTAAAGATTTAAGTCCAGAGCCAGGAAATAATCTTAATTTAAATTACAAGTTAACTTTTTAGTCATATTTATTAATTATAAATAATCAATAATTTCAGTTGGGTAAATAATTAGTTTTTTTTCTTTGAAGTCTGAGATTGGAATCCATATTGCATCAAAAGCCCTAGTACCTTCAATACCTTTTATTTTCTCCATATCATAGATTGTTTTATCCTTAAAATCACTGCTAAATAAATACACAATTTCATGCATCCTATTATTATTAAATTCAAAAATACTTTCAAATGTTGCTATTAAATTAATATTTGTTAAATCTAACGATAATTCCTCTTTAAACTCTCTTGAAACAGCTTCTATAGATAATTCTCCAAATTCAATGCAACCTCCAACTAATCTATAAAATTTTTTTTTAGTGATATCATCCTCTCGTTGATAAACCAATATTTTATCATTCTTCTTAATAATTGAAATAGCAATAGGTCTTATTCTATTTTCATATTCTTTTAGCACTCTAATCCAACTCCTCCTCTTCTAGGGTCTGCTATAGCCTCTGTATTTGTGACAGCATTTACTCCACCAAAAAATAAGTTAATATCTTTAAATGAATTAATTTTAATATTATTAACTAATTTATTATCAATTACAATTCCAGATTCAAGATATAAACAATCTTCTTCTAAGTGAAGTCTAGGTTCATATATAGATTTTTTTAAAGACATTTTCTTAAACAAGTAATTATTAATTACTTGAATAATAGCTGATCTAATTCTATTACTTCCTGCGCTACCAAGAACAACATCTACTTCCCCAGATTTATCTATTAATAAACTAGGAGAAATTAATGTTGGCATTCTTTTAGTTTGATTCCATTTATGAAATCCTAAAGGATTTAAGTCTTGTTCACCAAGCATATTATTTAAAATAATACCTGTACCTGGTAATATATGACCACAACTCTCACCATTAGTTGTAGTTATACTAGCGGCATTCCCATCTTTATCTAATACGCTAACATGCGTTGTAGAGCCTAATCCATTATCATTAAAATCATCATAATTTTGTAATATATTCTGTTTAGAAAGTTCTGCATATTTTTTAACTATATTATAATCTAATAATTGATTTAATAAATCATCATTATTGGGATCTACATAAAAATCAGTTCTTGCTTTGGCAGTAGCTGCCATTAATTTAATAAGTTGATTATAGTTTAATTCGTAACTTGGATCAATATAGTGTAGCATTTTTAGAAAAAATATAATTAATGTTCCACCAACACTAGGAGAAGGGTTTGTATAAAAAAATGAATCCATTAATTCATGATATAAAGGATATCTTTCATATACCTTATATTTTTTTAAATCTTCTATTGTAATAAGGCCATCATCTCCAAGATAGTCAACAATTTTTCTAGCAAGTTCTCCTTCATAAAATGGTCTATCCCCTTCCTCTGTTATCCATTCTATAAATTCTGATAAATCAGGATTTAAAAATACATCCCCCTCTGTTAAAAGCTTATTATCATTATAAAATAATTTTCTTGAATCTACAGAAGTTTTAAGAATAGAATCTAATAAGCTAGTGATGTAAGCTTGTGATTTACTTAATTTGACGCCATTTTTAGCTATATTTATCGCAGGTTCTGTTACAACCTTCAAAGGAATTTTCCCTAATCGCTTATGAATATGAAGCAATCCTTTTATATTCCCTGGAACGGCAACAGAGCCCTTTCCAATATGAAATACTTGACTTGTTTCACCAAAATCAACTTCTGTTTTATAAAACTCAAAACTAGTTTTACCTCTCATAGCTGGGGCGTCAACAAAAAAATCAAATAAAATTGGTTTTTCACCTTTTTTATATGCAAGCATAGCTCCACCTCCTGCCATACTTGTTAAATTTACTTCTGAAGTCATTGAAGTCATTACTGCTGCAATGGAAGCATCAAATGCATTACCGCCTAACTTTAATATTTCTTGTGCAGCCTCACTTGCTTCTTTTGAGCCTGTAGATATCATACCATATTTCATCTATACATAAACCATCAATTATTAAGGATTATAGCAATAAGGATAATTATATCTTGAATATTAATTATCTGATCTTCATTAATATCTGCAGAAAACATTTCTATTAAGCTAGGTGAATATATATTAAGAATAATATTTATTATAGATACAACATCAAGTATATCGATATTTTGATCTTGATTTATATCTCCTAATGTGTAATCAAGATTATTTAAATACCATTCATCAAATAAAATTTGAAGAGAATCTATGGGATCAACATGGTATCCTACTAATTCTACATTATTAACATTAAGATCTAAAAAATAGGCACCCTCTTGATCATATGTATTTGCTATTCTGATAAATGCAGATAGAGATGATATGTTATCATCAATACACCTTATATCAGCACCTGGGATATTTGCCCCTTGCAAAGAAGCCATAAGCTTCTCTGATAATTCTCCATCTGTATTTAAAAATCTATTTTCCATTTCTTCAAGGACTTCGCTTCCCAATAATATATTACCTTGAATTGCATATGTTTCCCCTAGAATATGTCCTTTATAATCAAAGCAATTTTCTCCAGTAAATGCTGAGCTTCTGACTTCATTATCGTAAATACTAACCACTCCATACTGTCTAATAGATGAGTTATTACCAGAATCATTACTTATAAGAGAATCTATGATATCATCAGGAGAATACCCCATTTCCATTAAATTAGATGCATAATTTTGATTTATTCCAGTCCAATATGATTGAGTATGAATAGCTCCTAATCCAGGGTGTATATCACTAATAATTATTGATCCAGCAATACATGAAGCTCCGGCGCTACCAATTTGTCCTGTCTCAGGATCAATTGCTACAATTGAAAATGTATCTTGAGAAAAAAGAAAAGATATAATTAATAGAATTATTTTGATATTCATGAAATGTTAATGCTAATATCTAATCTAAAGACTATTTACGGGGCTATTATGATTCAAGAGTGATAGCCAATTAGAATATTGATCATTATTTCCTAAAACAATATTCATGTAATAGTCTTTAAGCTTTAGTGTTAATTCACCTACATTACCATCTGAAATAAGATTTCCATCAATCGATCTAATAGGAGTGACTTCTGAAGCTGTTCCTGTAAAAAAGACCTCATCAGCAGATAATAAATCATCTAAAGAAAATCTATGTATTTTAGACTCTATATTTAAATCCTTACAGATAGTTAGGATTGAATCTCTAGTAATACCTAAAAGAATTGATGATTTCTCATCATTAGTATGAACAATACCATCTTTAATGTAAAAAAGGTTTTGCCCCGACCCTTCAGCCATATCTCCTTCAGCATTTAATAAGATAGCCTCATCATAGCCTCTATTTTTGGCTTCTGTAACCGATAGTAATGAGTTCATATACTGACCACTAGCCTTAGCTGTGGTTGGCATAGCTTTATATGATATTTTTTGATATGGAGAGACAGTAACATCTACGCCCTTCTGCAAACCATCATCTCCTAGATATGCTCCCCAAAAAAAACATGCTATTGCTGTATTCAATGGACAATCTTTTGGGTTAACACCTAAAGTATCATATCCATAAAATATAATTGGTCTTATATAGCAATCTGAAAGATTATTTGCACTTACTATATCTTTACAGCCATTAATAATTTCTTCTTTTGAAATATCTACTTTCATTCTATATGAATTTGCAGATTTAAACAATCTATCAATATGATCATCAAGACGAAAAATGGCAGGTCCCTTAGATGTATTATAACACTTAATTCCTTCAAAAACTCCACTACCATAATGTAATACATGGGACATAACATGAGTATTAGCCTCTTCCCAGGGGATTATATTAGAATTGTACCATATGTACTTTGAATAATCAGACATTTATAAAAGAAAGTTACACATTAGTAATATACAAAATACTAAACAGAATTTTGATTAAAATATGAATAGCAGAAAGTTTAATTCAGTTATTAAAAATCTTAATTTTACCCAATATTATGTGCCCAAACATAACAAAATCAGCCCGCAAACTATATATAGGATACTTAAAAGTCGCAGGTTTGTTCTTCTCAATAAAAAAATGACTAAACCATGCAAACCCATAGCCTGAAATTGGCGCTAACATTAAATAAGTAAAATTAAAATAAAAAATAAAAGCAATTAAGTTGATTATCACCAATAAAGTGCCTATAAAATGCAATAATTTAGTTCCTGGTTTAGAGTGCTCTGATAAATAATATGGATAAAACTGAACAAATGAATTGATTTTCTTTTCATTCATATTATAAAGTCTATTTATTCTTCTTTAGTGTTTTTTTCTTTTTAATTATCTTTTTAGATGAGTTTTTATCTGACTTCCTAGGATCATCATAAATACTTTTTGTTTTATCTAAAGGTTTAGGCTTCATAACTCTTTTTTTAGCCTTATTTTTATTTTTTTTAATATCATTAGGGTATTTTTCTCTTAACCTTTTAATCTTATTTTTAAAAGAAGCTCTAAGAGTTTCTATCTCTTGCTGCCTTTGTTTTTTTAGATTTTCTTTTTTAATCTTATACTTATCATTAACCTGACTTTTCTGATTAGTAAAATCTTTCTTTAAATTTTCTATCATTAACTGAATATTAGGATCTTGGCTTTCAAATTTCTCTATAAAATTAACATCATCATTCAATTTTTTAGCTTTTGATACAGAATTATCATGCCCTAATAGTCCTGAAAATAAGAATACCACTACAGTTAAAAACTTCATAAAATCTCCTTATTATTATACATATATAGAACTAACTAAACTTTAATATGTTTCCACTTACCTTGATTTACTCTAAATATAATTATAAGAGCCTCAATAAACAAATGCAGCCCAAAGGCAATCCAAGGTCCCCAAAAACCAAACTGAAGTTTAATTCCAAATAAATAGCTTAAAGGTATAAAAACACCCCAACTAACTATTATGGCCGTATAGGCTGTAAACTTAGTATCCCCAGCCCCAGATAATGCAAACCATAAAGTAATTGCAAAAACATCAATAAATTGAATTACCCCTACCCATGGAAGAATTAGAATTCCTAAATTAATAACTTCTAAATCTTTTGTAAATAAAGGGACAATATACTGTGGAAATAATATAAAAATGACTCCCATTGTCCCCATAATGATAAAAGCTCCTCTTACCCCTTCTAATATAGATTTAGATGCTTTATCTACTCTATTTTTGCCTAAATATTTACCAACTAATGTTGCGCATGCTTGCCCCACTCCTACAGCAGGTAAAAATGATGCATGGGCTATTGCAAATACAACCTGAGTAGCTGCAAGCTGAGCTGTACCAATTATACCCATGATTTTATAAAATATTATAAATGCACAGTTTAAAAAAATTTCGCTTAATGATTGTGGATATCCTATGAAAAATTGTTTTTTCATCATTTTAAAATTTAAATGGAATCTGAAAATTTGATATTTGAATCTTATATTTTTATTAAATAAATATATAAAATATATAATCATCATCAATATAGATGATAGCAACGTTGCAATAGCAGCTCCTTGGACTCCAAGCTCTGGGAAAGGATAATAAGACCATAAAATGGATAACCATCCTAAGTCATAAAAATCAAAAAATGAATAAATATTACTATACCCATAGATTAATCCTGCATTTAAATATATATTAAATATATTTGATATAATAGTGACATACATTAGTACTGATGTTTTTTCAATACCAGTATAAAATCCTTGAAAAACAAATGCAGCTACCGAAAAATAAACTGAAAATGAAACAATTGATAGGTACTCTGAGCAGATTGGAATCACTAGCTTATCACTTAAAAATAATGATACTATGAAATCACTATAAAAATAACAAAAAAAAGATATCGGAATCATTAGTATTAAACAAATAAACTGTCCATTTCTTAATGCAACACCACATTCATTTAACTTATCTTGACCAACTCTTCGAGATACTACTGATTGTGTTGCTATTCTAAAGCCAATACCTACACTTATAGCAATCCAAATAATCATTCCACTCATGGCAACAGCTACTAATTCATTCTTACCCAAATGCCCTACCATAGCTGTATCAGTTATATGCATTAAAACTCTACTTATATTACTAATAATAACAGGAAGGGCTAAAATCATAACCTCTTTAAATAAGGGATAATCTATTTCAAAAATATACTTCTTAAGTTTATGAAACATGAAAGTTTTTAATCAACTGTATATAAAATTGTATCATATTAAGATACGTAGATGTAGATATTTTTTCATTATAACCATGAATCATAGAAAGTTCATCAGAGTTTAAAATGAGTGGAACAAATCGATAAATATCTTTTGATATAGATTGATAATACCTAGAGTCTGTTGTTGCTACAACTAATCCAGGAGAAACAAAAATATCATTATACAATTCTTTAATTGTTTTATGAATGATATTAAAAGAAGGAGAATTAACATTAGAAAGACGTGAAGGGTTAGAATATGATTCTGAAGCTAATATCTTAACTTCTATATCTTTATCATTTACTACCTTATTAATATGTTCTTTGATTTTTTTTATGTTATCTCCTTGTAAAATTCTAAAATTAATTACGGCCTTGGCTTCTGATGGAAGAACGTTAGGTTTAATTCCTGAATTAATCATTGTTGGAGCTATGGTTGTACGAACCATAGATGCTGTAACTGGATCTTTAACTAATTCATTAATAATAGATGAGGACAAAAGCGTCATATTTGATATAATAAACTGATTCTTCCTATCTAACTCTGGGCCTATATAACTAAAAAAATGTTCTAATGCTGGAGTAATTTTAGGTTCCATTTGGAATTTTTCTAAATTATTAATTGCCTTCGATAATTTTCCTATTGCCGTTGAATTACTAGGCATAGATGAATGCCCTGAGTTTGAAGAACTTGTTAACTCAATAGTCAAATAACCTTTTTCTGCTATACCAATCATCGCAACCGGTCTTTGTAAACCTTTAAATATATTATTAGTTATAATGGAACCTTCATCAAGCACCATATCAAAATATATACCTTCTTTTTTAAGCGTTTCAGCAATAACAGCGTTGCCATTTAATCCAGAATTTTCTTCATCATGACCTATACTTATATATATATCTCTATTTGGCTTAAAATCTGTAGATAGTAAATATTCAATAGATTCAAGAATAGCTATTAAGCTTGACTTATTATCTAGGGCTCCTCTTCCCCATATGAAATCATTTTCAACTAACCCTGAAAAAGGATCTTCTTTCCAATTTTCAATTTCAAGCGCTGGGACAACATCCATATGAGCCATTAATAAAATAGGGTTTTTACTAGACTCGGTACTCCCTTCCCATTTTAAAAGTATACTATAGTTAGAAAAAATACGTTCAGACAATTCCTTAAAGGCAAGAGGGTAAGTCCTTCTTAAAAATTTATGAAATGATAAAAAGGTAATTGCATCAATTTGGTCATTATCATAGTTCGAAATTGTTTTATACTTAATCGCCTCAGATAAATGAGAAATAGCATCTTTACTATTTATGTTAGAAGAAGTTGCAATCGGAACATTAATTTGCTTTGACTTAAAACTCTTCATATTCCATAGCATTAGACCTGCTAATAATAGTAGGCAAAGGATAATAAAATAGGTGAATTTTCTTATCATATCTTTTTAATATTAATATTATTCATAATTACCAATTTAAGTTAATTATTTTAAATAAAGTTTCCCTATTTTTATTATTAATAACCCAAAAATAAATCCAAAGGCTAGTCCACCTATGTGAGCTGCATTATCTATACCTGGAACCATAAATCCAAAAAGAGTATTATATATAATAAAAAAAAGTAGTGGTGAATAGTTATATTGAATATCATTATCAGAAGATTGATCTAAATAATATATTATTATCAATAAGGTTCCAGATATACCAAAAATAGATCCAGAAGCTCCAGCTCCTATAATATTATAGTTTAAGAAGCAACTACAAAGACTTCCAAATATCCCTGAAAGAGTATAAACAATAATAAAATATTGACTACTAATCATTCTTTCGAGCTCTATTCCTATTGAATATAAACACCACATATTAAATAATAAATGCATAAAACCNATATGTATATAGTTTGATGTNAGGAGCCTCCAATATTCNCCTTTAATTAATATNTCAGGTCCAAAATTACCACCAAAGAAATGTATAGANTAAGCAGATGGATTAATAGGNTCCACACCCATAATAATCATNATAATGAAATANAAAATATTAATAGAAATAANTGAGTAGGTAATCATTAAGGGTTAATTTACATGTTTTNAATAAACATAAAAATTAAGTCGTAAAATTATATTCTAAATATCAAGAATTAGAGANACTAAGCTAACAACATCTAATATATTAATAACAGAATCTGAGTTTATATCACCCGCTGAATAATTAGGGCTTTCAAAACCTAAAACCATATTAACTAATATTATCACATCTAGAACATTTAAAGTTGTATCAAAATTCAAGTCTCCAGGTAGTACATCAACATATGAATAGATAATAAAATCATCTATAAATCCAGCATCATCACAATTCGTATTCACACAATCAGTTGAACCACCACCAGCATCTTTACTATAAGTTAATCTTAAAGTATGTTCTCCTGGCTCTAAAATAAAGGATAAATCTACCCATGGGCTTTCACCATTTCCATTTGGCTGATACTGGCCAGTTAACTGCTCATCTATATAAAGGCTAAGTCCATCATAAAAATAATCACCAGAAGGACTATACTCAGATGATACACGATATGAAAATTCAACTATACTTAATCTTTCGATATCAAGTATTATTGATGCTGTAGATTCTTGATTATCTCCTATTGCACCTGATCTAAATGAACTAGAACCAGAATTAGAATTTTCAGAAGTGATATACCANTCAGAATTTCCAGATAAATTCCAATTATTAATATCATCATTTGATTCAAAATTTTGCTCTAATACAGCATCTAATTCACCAACTGTAAATAAAATATAATTATCTGGAGCATTATTAGGATACGTTTGAACTAAACCTTCAGAGTTCACNGCCTGAATGTAGTAACGAATTAACATACCATCAACAATTCCATTAATATCTATTTCGTATAAATCAGAATAAANAATAGACTGCATTTCTGCGCTATTCCAACCGTCTCCAAAATCATAATATAATTCAACTGCATCTATATTNCCAGTGAGAGCGTTTACTTCTGCTGAAAAATTGAGAGTATTACTTTCAAATGGTATATTTTGATATTCACTATGAGCTATATCAATACCGCTAATACCAATTCCATCTATAGCAGTTTGTCCNCTATTTATAGGATCTAGGTATTGAGAAAGTCCCATATTCCANGCTGAATCAAACCTTCCATANCCATGGTTNTACTGTTGNGCACAATAACAATCAGGAGANGGGTCGCAGTAGTTTGTATATATATAACTTGCAATTCCNACTTGCCTTTTATTCTGATCAAANAAAGGAGANCCAGATGAACCAGGNATAACTCTACCTTNATCATATTGNAATTCCCAATAATATCCNCCTGTNCCACCAGCAGAGACATTATCATTTGTAAAAGAAATTTTCTTTATATCACCTCCTGGATGATGGATTCCTATNGCTTCCTGTGGAGCAAAACTNGANCTTGACCANCCAACATAAAATGGGTCATATGAATCAGGNATATCAGAAGTAAGTCTTANTAAAGCAAAATCTGGACCAGAATTTATATCCTCNCTTGCTAATAGTGTTGAGCCACTTACAGTTTGATTGGTAGGNCCTGAATTACCTGAGCAGCTTGCACTCTGATAGTTAAAATAAAAAACATAGCCACTAGCCGAACCACTAACACAATGATCTGCAAATAGTACATAAGGAGTTCTATCATTTGCTGTATTATTAATGATTGACGCAGAGCATAACCCTCCACCCATAGAGACTCTTACAACACCATTAATTTGGTCTCTCCATTCATCACCTTCAGAACATACAACATTAATATTACAATCTTCTCTATCACTATCAATTGTATTATAGTAATTCATAATATCTGTTTGGTCATGTATNATTGTATCAATATTTAATCTAATATCTTTAATTTCTTGTTGAGGAACATTAAGTTCAATAATTATATCCTCACCTTTTACCACAGATGTTGTNAGACTATTTGTAGACTTATTATTGATATTGGTTAAAGCACCTAGTATACTAGTTCTTTCACGATCATAAAAATATAGTTCTGCATTTTCAGATAGAAAGAAATTATTAAAATTAAATCCCATTCCATAGGCATCCTCTGAACT
The DNA here is from genome assembly GCA_002703645.1 of Fidelibacterota bacterium. Lineage (GTDB taxonomy): Bacteria > Fidelibacterota > Marinisomatia > SCGC-AAA003-L08 > D37C17 > TMED161. The sequence goes on from NZUX01000031.1 coordinate 13,570, forward strand.
TATACCTAGTATAAATGTATAAATATTATCATCTATGTAGATTTGNGCTTCATCTAACAAATCAATATCTACATCATACTCTATACCAAATTGAAAAACCATAGGATGGAATTCTCTATCAACTCTAGGATTATTTTCTAAAGCCAAAAAATCAATCCTATTTAAAGGGTCGTTGTTATAATATTTCGGAATTCCTTCAGATTGAATCTGAGAAAATGAAAAACTAGCTATAATGAAACATAAAATTATTTTAATCATACTAGAAATTAATTTATTAAAATTTAATTTTGTACAAATAGATTGTAAAAATATGTAATAAAAAAAANAAAGCCCTTATCATTTATAAAATAAGGGCTTTTTAGTAGCGGGAGCAGGATTTGAACCTGCGACCTCCGGGTTATGAGCCCGACGAGCTACCAGACTGCTCCATCCCGCGTCCGATATTGGGTCTCAAACTTAATTATACTTTATTGATTAAGCAATAACAAAATAATTATAAAAGTAGAGGATGTATGTTCCCAGAGGATAATTCTTCAATTTTATTTTTAAATAAGTTAATATANTCATCTTTTATGGATATAATCATAACTACATCCTCTGAAAATTTTTTATCTTCTATTTCAGCTGAAAATTCACTAATAATCGATTCAACAAGACCCTGATATTTGTATGAAAACTTCAAAGATACTTTTCTTTTCTGATACCATGGAATACATTTAGAATTATCTATTGCTATCAATGCTGCATTAGAATATGCTTCAATTAAGCCTGATATNCCCAACAAGTTTCCACCAAATATTCTAACTACATAAATAGAACTATTTATAAGATTATTACTCTTTAATTGATTTAAAATGGGTTGTCCTGAACTACCTTTGGGCTCTCCATCATCTGATGCATATTCATCAATGCGCGAATCGATAAATAATCGGTATGCACTACAAACATGACATGCTTCTGGAAAGTTAGTTTTATATATTGATATCAAATGCTTATAGTCATCGATATTATTTATACTATGTGAAAATGAAAAAAATTTTGAACCTCTACTTCTATATTCACCTTTTCCTAGACTAGCAATTATATCATAATTCATTTAATATTGANGAATTTTAAAATTTCTATATTTGTATTAGATGAAAATTTTAGAAAATAAATTCCAGACGATATCCCTTTATCTATATTATAAGTTATATTTTGTCTTCCTAGGATTCCTGNAAATATTTTCTTTGATATCAACTTNCCTCTGATATCAAAAATTTCAATTTTTATATTACTATTATCAACTTGNTCATAAATTATATTTAGCGGCATATGTGTTAGATCAATAGGGTTTGGATAAATAGATATCAAACTATTTTCAATAGGNAAAACACATGTACCATCATCTATAACNGCATTAGGATTATAGTTTATAGCATTATNCTCCATACAACCTTCGATATTTATATTTAACATATAACTGATATTATTANCATTATCAGCATTAGCAAATATTAGCATTAAATCATNAGAACTATTNATTGAAAAAAGATCAAATGAGTTAGANTTACTAATATTATAAATCTCATTATTTTTTAATAAATATCCATACCACAAATTAGAATTTGATAAAAATTGAGCATTAATACTATACTGATCAGTAGCACGATAAGAANCTATAGATACTCTATCATCATATATANAAGTACTACCATTTATTATAGTATTACCTACTAAAGATTCATATTNAATGNTTGGAGGATNAANATAGCTCTGACCTATATGNTAATATATATCATTATCCATATTTTCAAATTTACCNCAGAACATATTCCGAGANATAAANTCAGACCAAGTTTTAGAAAATGTTGTTTNATANTNATCTTCTAAAACATCTTTTANAGAAGAAAAAACTGTTCCNCCTGAAGAATACTCCATCCAAANTTTTTTCATNATTGTACTACTTNTTTGATTGNTATAATCAATTTCATCTATAATAGTTGACAGATAATGNGCATANAGAGCTAAACTGTATCCAGTTTGATATGATGTGNCNNGNTNAGAATTAAAAAAATTATTTTCAATATTATTAAAAAATGAGNTTGAGCNTTCAACAAAACTTAAAAAATCATAACAATGAGGAACAAAAATATTTTCAAACCACATAGATGTAAGTTCTCTAAAATAAGAATCATTNCCANTATTTTCTCTATATGAATGCTGTATTGCNTGAAAAAACTCATGACCTACAGTAAGCCATAGATTATCATTCTCATCATCGCAAAAATCAGACATCCCTTCATATGAATTTCTTATCCGTATAAAAGATGATTTTGGGTTAGACTCATACTCACAAAATCCCCATTGATTAGTACCTAGCTTAACAATATATATATCATATTTACCATCATCATCAGATAATTCTTTTTGATATTTCATGGTTTCAGTTAAAATAAATCTAGCAGAATCTGCCGCGTCAGCTGCACTTTCAACATAATCTGGAATATTATTACTGTTGCTATCAGTTAAATTAGGAGCATTTTCCCCAGATAAATCATAATGAATCCAAAAATGGCCTGATGGAGATTCATAATAAGTATCAAGAGATGGTCTTCCTCTATTTTGTATCATTTCTTCATGAAAACACCTATTATTCGTTGATGAAAAAACTGAAGAGAATAGAATGAAATATACAAATAGCATATTTTATTTTTTTCTGAATGAAATTTTTATAGGAACACCNTCTAAATCNAATTCTCTNCGCAAACTATTCTCAATATACCTCTTATAGCTAATAGGAACNAGATTAGGNTGATTCATGAAAATTGCAAAAATAGGTGGAGAGTGTCTAGGTTGAGCAATATATTTTATNTTAAGATGCTTACCTTTTACNGCTGGAGGAGGATTNTTTTTAACAATNTTCTGAATTAATTCATTTAATGATGGNGTGCTAACTTTNGNCACTAATCTATTATGAATTTTTAAAGCTGTATCTAAAATANTCTGTAATCTTAAATTATTTTTAACAGATATAAATAAAATNGGNAAATGCTTAGTTGCACTATAGCTATAATGAATATCTTTAATTAAATCATTCATNGTAGAACNATCTTTTTCAATTAAATCCCACTTNTTAATAGCAATTATCANCCCTTTNCCTANCTTAATTATATTTCTAATAATATCCTTATCTTGCTTATCAAANCCTTTATCTGCATCAACCATTAAAACAGCAATATCNCATTCTACTATAACCTTATTAGTCCTAATAGCACTGTAAAATTCAATATCATCATTTACTTTAGCTCTTTTTCTNAGACCAGCTGTATCAATAATACGAATACTTTTACCAAAATAATTTATATAAGAGTCTACNGAATCTCTTGTAGTNCCTGCTATATTNGTTACAATTGACTTCTCTTCTTNCAATAGNGCATTCATNAGTGATGACTTNCCNACATTAGGCATACCTACAATGGCAAGATTAATATCATTTTTATTATTAATTTCCTTTTTATCTAAATGAGGAAGTTTGGAAACTAAAATATCTAACATCTCACCTACATTTCTACCATGAGATGCTGAAATTGGTATGGGATCACCCAATCCTAATTCAAAAAAAATATTTATATTATCATTCATAGATAAAGAGTCTATCTTATTTACAACTAAAACTGATTCCCTTTGAGCTTTTTTAACCATATCTGATAGGACTCTATCGCTTGATGTAATATCTGATTGACCATCTACAAGAAATATAATTAAATCAGCATCTTTTATTGCTACTCTTGCCTGTTCTTGTATGTGTTTATTCATCACATCATTTTCTTCAGGTAAAAAACCTCCAGTATCAATTAAATTCAAATTATATCCAACCCATTCAAATGAGCTATAAATACGGTCTCTTGTAACGCCCTCAATAGGTGAGACAATCGATTTCCTAGAGCCTACTAGCCTATTAAATAATGTAGATTTACCTACATTGGGGCGACCTAATATTGCAACAGTAAAGTTACCCATGAATATTTCTCTCAAAAATTTCAAGAATACTATCTTGAGTTATATTAAATGGTAACCCTAACTCATTAGAAATCATTTCAGTAGTCATATCATCTAAGGTTAAAGTCCCTTCATCATTCAAAACTCTATAACTTGTCCAAACAGCTTCACCTAACGATTTACCTTTTAATTGATTAATAATATCTTTACCCGTTAATAGTCCCGTAACTGTTACTACATCACCATAAAAATCATTATTAATTGTATACAAATTAACTTTTAGATTATCAATATTTTCTAGTATGGGCATAATATGTTTTCGAAATACACCTTCCATTAATGTTCCTGTCACTATAGAGAATTCTCTTTGATTATCAAATGATTTGGGGAAATGGTTTTTCTCTTCTTCTATTTGTTCAATAAATGAAGCAACTTGCCCCACTCCATTTTCAACTAGATCCAATGAACCATACTCATCCAATTTAGGAAATTTTTTATCTGCCAATATATACCATTCATCAGAAAAAAATATAAATGCCCGCTCGACATCAATGTTAAATTTTTTATTTAATTCATATGCTTGGCCAATCATTATTTTCGCATATTCAGGAGATACAGATTTTATATCGGGCAATCCTTCTCTATGTTTTGTCAATCCAACTGGAACAATAGTTAAAGAATTTAGTTTAGGATAGAAAGCATATAAATCTTCAATAGTTTGAATTAGATTAGCACCATCATTAATACCTGGCATTAACACTATCTGCGCATGTAACTCTATGTCATTATCTGTCAAAAATTTAATCTTATCTAACAACTTATCATCTTTACCATACAATAATAATCTTTTTCTAAGCTCTACACCAGTAGCATGAACAGATATATACAAAGGAGAGAGCCTTTGTTCTACAATTCGGCTAAGTTCTTTAGGGCCCATATTTGTCATGGTTACATAATGCCCATGAAGATAACTTAACCTAAAATCTCCATCACGAAAATACATCCCCTTTCTCATGCCAGCAGGGTTTTGATCTACAAAACAAAAAATACAATCATTGGCACAACTACGAATTTTAAATTCTTCTAATTCTATACCTAAACTATCATCAAAGTCTTTCTCAATTTCAAAAACTTTTCTTTTTCCATTTATTTCAAATTCTACAGTTAATTCTTCCTCAGAAACCTTAAATCTGTAATCTATTTCATCTTTAACTTTTGCAGAATTTATCTTTAATAGACGGTCTCCAGGATTTAATCCTAGACTTTCACCAATTCCACCTTTTTTAACTTTTATAATTTTCATTATTTTTTATTTCTATTAGAATTATCCTAAAAATACATCTTTCTTATTTATTTCACCTATTCTTTATTAAATTGAATGAATGATAAAAATAGATAACAAACAATACGAAATTCAACTATATACTACATCATTAATGCTAATGGTAGCTTCAGCTGATAATAATATATCAAATAATGAAATAGAAATAATTAAAAAAATTATTACTGATTTCTTTAAAATAAATGAAGAGATATCTAAAGAGATAATAAGTAAAAGTTATAATATAATAGATGAAGCTACTGATATTTATCAAATAGCTTCATTTATTAATAAGTCATTTGATAAAGAGGAAAAAATAAGGCTTATATACTCTACATTTAAGATTGCATATTCTGATAAAAAATTTCATTACATGGAAAGACATTTAATAAACCAAATTGCAAATATATTAAATTTGCATAAGAAAGAAATTATAGAAATAAAAAAAGGTATATTAATCTAAGATTTCTTTTTCTTTATTATCTTGTATTGTATTTAACATTTCTATATGCTCATTAGTTAAATCTTGAATATTTTCAAGTTCAATTTTAAGCGCATCTTCTGATATAGAATTTTCTTTCTCTAAGCCTTTTAATTTATCATTTGAATCTCGACGTATATTCCTTATTGAAATTCTTCCCTCCTCAATAATTTTATGGACTAATTTAACTAGTTCTTTTCGCCTCTCTTCAGTTAAAGGAGGAATTGATAATCTTATCAAAGTTCCATCATTATTAGGAGTAAGATCAACATCTGAATTGATTATTGCTTTTTCAATTTCTTCAAGAGCATTAGGATCGTATGGTTGAATAGTTATCATATGTGGATCTGGAGTAGAAACAAGCGCAATATTTTTTAATGGATTTGAGGTTCCATAAAATTCTACCTGTATAGCGTCTAATAAAGTTGCTGAGGCTCTTCCCGTTCTAATTGTACTTACTTCTGATTGATAATGAGAAACAGATTTAATCATTCTCTCCTTGGTCTCTTCATATAATTTTTCTGTCATAATCACTCCTAATTTATAATAGTTGCATACTTTCTAGACTCTAATGCATTATTTATTGAATTTTCATGTTTTAAGTTAAATACTAAAATGGGGAAATTATTTTCTTGACAAAGAGTAATTGCTGTTAAATCCATAACCTTAAGCTCATTATTAATGACTTCTTTATATGTTAACTCTTCATATCTCTTGGCATCAGGAAATTTAACAGGATCTTTATCATAGACGCCATCAACCTTTGTACCTTTCATGATAATATCAGCATTAATTTCTATCCCACGCAATACAGCAGCTGTATCTGTAGTAAAATATGGATTCCCCGTACCTCCAGCCATAATAACAATTCTTCCTTTATCTAAATGCCTAGCAGCTTTACGCCTTATATAGGGCTCAGCTAATTGAGTAATTGTTATTGCTGACATTACCCTTGTATTACAACCTAATTTTTCTAGGGCAGATTGAAGTGCAACAGAATTCATTATTGTAGCAAGCATTCCAAGATAATCTCCAGCGACTCGATCCATCCCCTTTGCTGCTACTGACATTCCTCTAAAAATATTCCCTCCACCTATTACAATTCCAATTTGATAGCCTTTATCATATACTGTTTTTATTTTTTTTGCATATATTTCAAGGGCATCAGGCTCTAATCCAAAATCTTGTGTACCAGAAAGCATCTCCCCACTTATTTTTAAGAGGATTCTTTTATTTTTTTGAGGTTGCATTATTTATTTTATTCTGAATCGGATGATTCAGATTTAACTGCAGTTTCACCTAGCTGAAATCGAGTAAATCTAGCAATTGAAATATTTTCACCAAGTTTCGCTATTGTCTCAGTTAATAAATCAGAAATAGAAAGATCTGGATTTTTAACAAAACTCTGTTCAATTAAAACATTCTCCTGAAAGAACTTATTCATCCTTCCATCAATCATTTTTTCAATAATTTCATCTGGCTTACCACTCTTTTTAGACTGCTCTCTAAAAATTCTCTTTTCAGATTCTATAATTTCTTCATCTAAATCATCTCGACTTACCGATACAGGTGATGTTGCAGCAATATGCATTGCTATATCTTTACAAAATTCTTGAAAGGCATCAGTTCTAGCTACAAAATCTGTTTCGCAGTTGACTTCGAGTAAAACACCCAATTTGGAACCTGGATGAATGTATGGCATAATAACTCCATCTGACGCTGATCTACCTGATTTTTTTTGAGCTTTAGCTATACCATTCTTTCTTAATACTTCCATAGCTTTTTTTATATCTCCATTAGCTTCTTGGAGTGCTTTTTTACAATCCATCATACCTGCACCAGATATTTCTCTTAATTCTTTTACAGTATTGGCCGAAATCATTACTCTGCTATCTCCTCTTCTTGTTTTTCATTTTTTTTATCAGAAGATTCGTTTTGTAATACGCTACTATCATCTATTGCATTTGAGACTGTATTGTCCTCTTCTTTGTTATCTTCTTTAGATTTAAGATAATCTAAGTTTTGATTTATATAATCCATTATAAGTCTAATGCACTTTACCGAGTCATCATTTGCTGGAATTGGAAAATCAACAACATTAGGATCCGTGTTTGAATCAATAATTCCAAAAGTAGGAATATTTAATTGTTTAGCTTCCTTAATAGCTATTAATTCATGAATACCATCAACTACAAAGAGTGCAGATGGTAGTCTTTTCATATTTTTAATTCCTCTATGTAAATCAGAGAGCTTTAATTTTTCTCTATTAAGCATTACAAGCTCTTTCTTAGTGATATTTTTATATATTGGAGATGATTCTTTTTCTAGAGCTAATAATCTTTTAATACTTTTTTTGATTGTCATGAAATTAGTAAGTGTACCACCAAGCCATCTTTCTACTATATAATACATTCCACATTTATCAGCAGCTTCTTGAATGACATTTTTAGCTTGTTTCTTTGTCCCAACAAATAATACAGTACCACCTTTACTAATAATTTTAGATAGTTCTTTTGTTGCTTTTACTAAATATTTTTCAGTTTGGACTAAATCAATGATGTGTATCCCATTCTTTTTTGATGAAATAAACTTTGAAAAATTAGGATGCCACTTACTTGAAGGGTGTCCAAAATGTGCACCCACATTTGATAAACTCTCTGTATTTAAATCTACTTTGCTCATTAAACCTCTTCTTAACGTTTTGAAAATTGGAATTTTTTTCTAGCCCCTGGCTGCCCAGGTTTTTTTCTTTCTACTTCTCTTGAATCTCTAGTTAAAAATCCATTCTCTTTTAGTGATTTTCTGAAATCAGGATTGATTTCTTGAATTACTCTTGATATTCCTAGTCTTATTGCGCCTGCTTGACCAGATAGCCCTCCACCATTAACATTAACATCTATATCATATTGGCCATCTACGCCTAATAATTCTAACGGCTGTTTTGTAACCATTTTTAAAACATCGCGTCCACCAAAATAATCATCAATACTTCTATTATTAATTGTGTAAACGCCTTTCCCATTTGAAATCTTAACTCTAGCTACAGAAGATTTTCTTCTTCCAAGAGCTCTCCAATCTGTATTTTTTTTAGCAGTCATCTAGTAATATCCCTTTTATAGATTATAAGGTTTTGGTTGTTGAGATTCATGAGGATGATTAGAACCTGAATATACTTTTAAATGCTTCAATAGTTTTCGTCCTAACTTATTATGAGGAAGCATTCCTTTTACTGCATTGTAAAGAACTTTTTCAGGATCTTTATCTTGAACAGCAGATAGTAAGTCTTCTTTCCCTCCTCCTGGGTAACCTGAATGACTAAAATACTTTTTTTGATCTTTCTTGTTACCAGTAAGATGAATCTTTTCTACATTAATAACCACAACAAAATCACCCATATCTAAATTAGGAGTGTAAAAAGGTTTCTTTTTACCTCTAATAACTTGAGCAATTTCAGATGCTAACCTTCCTAAAGTTTTATTCTCGGCATCAATAAGATACCAATCTCTTGTTATATCATCTTTTTTTATCGAACTTGTATGCATATTTCCCTTATATGTATCGTTATAGCCAAGAAATTTAACTAAAGACTATATCCCTATGCAAGCAATATAATATAATAGGTGATTTTAATTCTTTTTTAATATAATAATTTGTTAATAGCTTTAAACTTCTATTATAGGGTGATTTATTTTCATTATGGGAGTACTTAATTATTTATTAGCTGGAGTTCTAGGGTATCTTATGCTTATTGGTCTAAAAGATAAGGAGCCTCCTAATGTATCTATAAAATTCCCAAAAAATGGTTATGAATTTAGAAGCTTAAAACAGATTTCTGTTTTAGCTACAGATAATAAAGGAATTAAATCTGTAACGTATGTAATAGACAATGAAGTATATCATATAGAAGATTCTCAAAACCCAATGAAAAACATTTGGAATCCTTGCAAATTATCTCCGGGGAAACATACACTAATGGTTGAAGTATCAGATTTTGCAAAACTACAATCTCAATCTGAAATTATTGAATTTTATATATCAGATGATTTAAAAGCTGATTGTAATGGAGATTGTGATGGAAAAGCTACGATAGATAAATGCAATGTCTGTTCGGGAGGTAATACAGGCCATGTAGAAAATTCAGATATAGATTGTAATGGAGACTGTTTTGGAGGTGCTATTATAGATGAATGTGAAATTTGTTCTGGAGGAAATACAAATAAAGTAAAAAATGCAGACTTAGACTGCACAGGGACATGTTTTGGAAATGCATTTTTAGATGAATGTGGAGTCTGTTCAGGAGGCAATACAGGTCATGTAGAAAACTCAGATAGAGATTGTAACGGTGATTGTTTTGGAGAAGCTATTGTAGATGAATGTGGAATCTGTTCGGGAGGCAATACAAATAAAATTAAAAATGTAGATTTGGATTGCTCTAACACATGCTTTGGAAGTGCATTCTTGGATGAATGTGGAGTCTGTTCTGGAGGAAATACAGAGCATATAGAAAACTCAGATAA
>NZUX01000032.1 GCA_002703645.1 Fidelibacterota bacterium
AAAATCTCATTTCTTTTCTTTTCTCCACCAGAAAAGCCATCATTTACAGATCTGTGAAGGAAGCTTTCATCAAGGCCAACTAAAGGTAAAATACCTCTGACCATTTTTAAAAAATCTATAGTATCTATTTCATCTTGATTTTTTATTTTTCTAATTGAATTAACAGCTGCTTTCAAAAAATATATATTCTTTACACCAGGTATACTAACTGGATACTGTAAAGATAAAAAGATTCCCATAGCAGCCCTTTCTTCAGGTGAAAGTTCATTTATTAATTCTTTTTTATAAACCATGTCACCACTTTTAATAGAATATTTAGGATGTCCTGCAATTGTATTTGCAATAGTACTTTTACCAGATCCATTTGGCCCCATAATAACGTGGAGCTCTCCACTTGAAACTTTTAAATTAAATTCATTAATGATCCTCTTACCCTCTACATCTACTACTAAATCTTTAAATGTAATCATCTATCCAACACTCCCCTCTAAACTAACTTCCATAAGTTGTTGAGCTTCCATTGCAAATTCCATTGGAAGTTCTTTAAATACATCTCTACAAAACCCATTAACAATTAATGAAATAGCTTCCTCTTCTCCTATCCCTCGCTGAGCACAATAAAATAATTGTTCCTCACCAATACTAGATGTAGTGGCTTCATGCTCCATTTGTGCAGATTTATTTTTTACATCTATATAAGGGAATGTATGTGCTCCACAATTGTTACCAATCAACATAGAATCGCATTGAGAATAATTCCTTGCATTATCTGCATTTTTCATTATTTTAACCTCTCCTCTATAAGTTTGTTGTCCATGTCCGGCAGATATACCTTTTGATATAATAGTACTTTTTGTGTTATTTCCAATATGTATCATTTTTGTCCCTGTATCAGCCTGTTGATAGTTATTGGATAAAGCTACTGAATAAAATTCTCCTATTGATCTATCTCCACGCAAAATAACACTTGGGTATTTCCATGTAATTGCAGACCCAGTCTCAACCTGTGTCCATGATATTTTTGAATCTTTACCTTTACAAAGGCCTCTTTTAGTTACAAAATTATATATTCCTCCCTTTCCATTCTCATCTCCTGGATACCAATTTTGAACTGTTGAGTATTTAATATTAGCATTATCAAGTGCAATTAATTCAACTACAGCTGCATGTAATTGGTTTTCATCTCTCATAGGAGCAGTACAACCCTCCAAATAGCTAACATCAGAACCTTTATCCGCAATAATTAAAGTGCGTTCAAATTGACCTGTATTTAATGCATTAATTCTAAAATATGTTGATAGCTCCATAGGGCACTTTGTATCCTTAGGGATATAAACAAATGAGCCATCACTAAATACCGCAGCATTCAATGCTGCAAAAAAATTGTCAGTATGCGGCACAACACTACCAAGATATTTTTTAACTAAATCTGGATGATTTTTAACAGCCTCTGAGAATGAGCAAAAAATGACTCCAGCTTTTGCAAGATCATCTTTAAAAGTAGTGGCAATGGAAACACTATCAAAAACAGCATCAACAGCAACTCCTGCTAGCATTTTTTGTTCTTGTAAAGGAATACCTAATTTTTCATAAGTTCTTAAAATTTCAGGGTCTACCTCATCAAGACTTTTTAATTTTTTCTTTTTAGGTGATGAAAAATAACTGATTTCTTGATAATTAATTTTAGGATAATTTACCTTAGCCCAACTAGGTTCAGACATTTTTTTCCATTTTTTAAATGCATTTAATCTCCAATTTAAAAGCCATTCTGGTTCATCTTTTTTATTAGAAATAACCTTAATAACATCCTCATTTAATCCAGGAGGAAGAGTTTCTTGCTCAATATCAGTTGTAAAACCAAATTCATATTTTTTATCAAGACGTTTGTTTATAGTATCTTTTGACATAATATTGTTAAACCGAAAAGCTTGTACCGCAACCACAAGTCCTAGATGCGTTAGGGTTAGTTATTTTAAATCCACCAGATAATATATCATCAGAAAAATCGATTGTAGTTCCCTTTAAATAAAGCCAACTTTGCAAATCACAATAAATATTCACACCTTTAGATGTATATACCTTATCAAATTCACCCTTTTTATCATCAAAAGCTATATTATAATTCATACCTGAACATCCACCGCCAACAACAGAAAGTCGCAATGCATGACCCTCTTTTTTTTCTGCATCAAGAATTGCCTTAATTCTAGTTGCTGCTTTTTTTGTTATCGATATATTTTCATCAATACTATTTTCTTTGCTACTCATAGCTACCTCTCTATTTTAGTGAACTCATCTAGAGTAATATTTTTTAATGTACTTATTATTTTATCATTTATCTTTACCATAGGATCTTTAATTAAGCAACTACACTCCTGATCACATTTGACCGCTGTATTGCAATCAGTCAATCCAACTGGGCCTTCTATCATTTCAATAAAATCTATAATATTAATCTTATTAATATCAGAGCATAATTGGTATCCTCCTTTAGGGCCTTTTATAGATTTAATTATATTGAGAGATGATAATTTTTGTAAAGTTTTAGCTAAAGTTTCTGATGGTATAAAATTCATTTTAGCAATTTCTTTTGCTGAACATGGCTTATCTTCTTTTTGACCAGTAATGTGGACTAAAGATATTAAAGCATACTCTATTGTTTTTGTTAATTTTAACATAAAAAATAATTATTAAATAATTAATTGACCGACCAATAATTTATTGACTAATGAAAACAATAAACAAGAATTATATACGATGTTTTTTATCGGATATAAGTTAGGGTTACTTTGAAATAGTTTTTAACCCTCTTTGAATGGAGTTGTAAAGATCATTATCATCTTTAGCTATTTCCTGAATTTGTAATTTAAGTTTACTAATTAAATCATTATCTTTTTTGTCATCAAGGATATTTAATAATTCAAATCTTAAAAGCCAATCACCTTTAAATTCCAAATCTAGCTTATCAATCATTGATTGTACTTTATCATTATTTAATTTGTTTTCAATTTCATCGTAAAGATCAATTAATTTTTTTTCTGAATTAGAATACTTAGTAAGATAATTAGGTTTAATCTGACTAGGTAATTCTAAATCCATAAATTGTAAATAAGATTGAATATCTGCTGGTCCCCCATATACAGACTGAATAGATTTTCCACAGGCTAAATCAAACGTCCCCCAATCAGGATCAAATAATAATTTATCTCCTTTAATAATTTTGCAATCTTTAAATGATATTGTAATTAATTTTGAATCAATGATAAGCTTATCTTTGATAACTCCTTTTAAATTAATACCAGATTTAAAATTGATATTAATTTTTTCATTAATTGATGCGTCTTTTAGTCGATTAATTATTAAAGTGTTACATATTGGTGAGCTAAAACCATGCTGATGATAATCTCCACCATGCCCATCTAATTCCTTATTTTGATAAGATAATTGCACAGGACCTTCAAATTTGTAAAATTCTTCAAAGGTATTACCATATATTTCTGTTGGAATACCTGAAATTTCTAATCCAGTATCAAGCTTAAATGTGCATACTGATTGAGATTTAATTGCTTCTTTAGCAGATTTTAGCCCACCTATATTATATGCCATTTTTGCTTTATATTCATTTAATACATCATTAAGATGCTCAAAGTCTTTTGCTATAAATAATTGTGGTTGTTGCTCAGTTATATCATAGGAATAATTAATACAATCTAAACTTAATGGGATCATCTTAACATCTCCATAAATTGTATTATAACTTTCACCTACAGATGATAGTAAACCAGCTCCAAAAATTTTTGGGTTATTAATATTTCCTACTAATCCATATTCAACTGTCCACCAATTAAGTCTTGATAAATATGCTGCTTCGCTTAAATATTTATTATTTTCTAATGCTTGATTTAAAGACTCTTCTGCAATTCTAATATCTTTTGATGATGATTGCGGATTTTCTTTTATATCAGATAGCAGCCTAATTGCCATATATATATCATGATCTTGTTTCGAAGAAATCGCTTTTGATGCTGCCTGTCCATAATTCTTTAAATAATTTGAATATGATTTATTAACTATTATAGGAGAATGCCCTGCGGCTTCATGTACAATATCAGGTGCAGGAGTATATGTTATATGATCAAGCGTTCTCATATCTGAAGCAATTGGTAAAATAGAATGTGCTTGAAATTGCATAAAAATTGTAGGGGGCAAAAATCCTCGAACAGGCACTGCTCTCCATCCAATTTTTCTAAGCTTTTTATCCATCTCGGAAATTTTTGGGATTTTATTAATAGTTATACCTGTTTTTTCAAGACCTTCAAGATACGATTTATGAGCATGATCTTTAAAAAAATCTTTGGAAATATTCATTATAAACTTCCAGCACGAATGATTAATACTAGTATACGCGTTATAATCTTGATCTACTATATAAGATTTAAGATGACTAGGAATAGATGAATGGTTATTTTTCATTTTGATAGAAAAAGTAATCCGCTATATTTCGAATTTTCATAAACAAATTTACAAGGAGAATTAATCAAAATAAAGCTATATTTATTGATGAATAAAATGTTAATCTTTATCTAATAATTATGAAAAACATTATACAAAATTTATATTTATTTATTTTCAAAACCATATCTATGGTTTTTTGTTTAGTACCACGTAAAGCTGCTTTATTACTAGGTAAGCAGATTGGTATAATAATCTATATATTATCAATACGAAAAAATGTTGCTAAAAAAAATATTTCCATTGCCTTTGATCATCTTAGCCAAAATCAGAAAAAATCTATATTATTAAATTGTTATAAGCATTTTGGAATGGTGCTTGTCGATTTTTTAAGACAACAAACAATTGATAGAGAAAGCTTAGATAAATACTTTGTAATTAATAAGAAGTATCAAACCATACTGAATCAATCTAAAGGTGGATGTGTTATGTCAGCACATATAGGAAATTGGGAATATATACTACCATTTATGGGATTTCATAATTTTCCAATGGAAACAGTTATTAAAGAACAGAGCAACTCTACTGTAAATAAATTTTACATAGAAACACGAACATTTCCAAATATCGGTCTCATATGGAAAAAAAATGCTTTAAAAAAATTATATGAAGCAATATCAAATAATAAATTTATTGGTCTCGCAAGTGACCAAAATGCTGGAAAAAGGGGTGTAAAAATAAAGTTTTTTGGGAAAAAGTCTTCATTCCCTAAGGGTGCAGGAATTTTTCATAGTAGAACTAATTGTGATATATTAGTAGTATTTTGTATAATGGGTAGTGATTACAAATATCATGTTTTTGTTGAAAAAATTGAAATTAATAATACTAATAAAAATGAAGAGGAAATAATTGAAGAGATAAATTCATTATACGCTAATATATTAACAAATAAGATTAAGCAATATCCTCATCAATATTTTTGGTTTCATAAAAAGTGGAGTAAAAAAATATATAACTAATGATTATTCCAGCAATAGAAAAAAACTTAAGTATCGCAAAAGAAGCTTTGAAAAATGGAGAACCAATAATTTATCCTACGGATACTCTATATAGTTTTGGAGCAATAGCAACAGATTCTAAAACGATAGATATAATTAATAATCTTAAAAAAAGACAATCTCCATTAAGTGTTGTGCTTTCTTCAATTTCGAAAATTGAAAATTATGGATTTATAAACAAACAATATAAATCATTAATCGATGATATTCTTCCTGGAAAGTTTACTATTTTACTAAAATCAAAAAATCATAATCTATCTCCACTAATCCAAAGTGATTCAGAATTAATAGGAATTAGGATACCTAATCATATATTTACAATTGAATTAGTAAAGAGTTTATCAGAACCAATCATTACTACAAGTATTAATGTACATGGTGAAAAACCATTAATAGATATAGAGCAAATAGAAAGAGAGTACCCTCAAATTAAAATATTTTATGATAAGAATAGACTTGATTCTAAAGGTTCAACCATATTAAATCTTAGTCAAAAAAATATTAAAGTTGTAAGAGAAGGTGATGTATCATTTCAAATTTCAAATAAACAAAAAATAAATAAATGAAATATTTTATAAAAATATTCAGTTTTGCAAAACCCTATAAACTACAAATAGCATTATCCCTGCTATGCTCATCTATATTCGTTATTATGAATACAGCGTCATTATGGATGATAAGCTCTCTTTTATCTACAATTTTAAATCCTAGTAAAACCAATACAGAATTAAGCATTAATTCTAGTAAAAATTCAATTATTACATATTTTGAAAAGCTAACTAATAATATGCTTGGAAATGGAGATGATATAGAAAGATTAAAAATGCTATGCTTAATGATGCTAATAATCTTTCTGCTAAAAAATATTTTTTATTATTTATCTAATATATCTATAAACTATGTAAATCATAAAATGATTATGGATATTAGAAATAAAATTTTTTCTCATATTCAATCACTTCCTCTATCATTTTTTCATAATAGTAAAATAGGAGAGATATCTTCAATTACAATTGGAGATGCTGCTAAAATGAGGGCAGCAGTTAATGATACTGTGAATAAGTTAAGCAAACATCCTCTAAATGTATTAGCGATGCTTATTATGCTTTCACTAATTAATTTAAAAATGACTTTATTTTCATTAATGATAATTCCGTGCATAGGAGTTGTTGTTGTTAAAATTGGTCAAAGTATAAGAAGAAAAACTATACGCTCAAGCAAACAAATAGCTGGGGTAACAAATGTCTTACATGAAAATTTATCAGGTATAAATGTCGTAAAATCTTTTATTCAAGAATCAAAAGAAATAAATAAGTTCACAAAAGAGACAAAAAAACATTTTAAACTTATTTATAAAAAAAGTAGGTTAAAATCTATTACAACTCCTATAAATGACATGATAGGAGTGATAATTGCAATATCTATATTATGGATTGGGGGAAGAGAAGTTTTCATTTATAAAACTCTTGATCCAAATGGTTTCATTAAATTTATAGTATATCTATTTGCTATGCTACAACCAGCAAAAAAATTAGCTGATATTAATCTTTCAATCCAATCTTCTATTGCTGCTGCACAAAGAGTCTTCTCAATACTAAATATCAAACCGCAAGTAGATAGTAAAAATGCAGTGGAAATTACAGATTTCAATGATGNAATCAAATATAGCGATGTGAGTTTTTCATATACAGAAAATAATATTNATGTTTTAAATAAGATTAACTTATCTATTCCTAAAGGNCATGTATATGCGATAGTTGGNAAAAGTGGTTCTGGNAAATCTACATTAATAAACTTGCTCTTAAGATTTNATGANATTTCAAACGGTGAAATTTTAATTGATGNAAAATNAATTAAAGATCTTAAAATCTCNTCACTTCGAAATATGATTGGNATTGTATCTCAACAAACATTTTTATTTAATAATACTATAAAAAATAATATAGCATATGGTAATGAAAAGGCTAGAGATGAAGATATTATAAAAGCTGCAAAATTAGCAAATGCACATGAATTTATAATAAAATCAACTGATGGGTATGACACTATCATTGGTGAGCGTGGATCTAAATTGTCTGGAGGACAAATTCAAAGAATTTCCATTGCAAGAGCTTTATTAAAAAATCCTCCTATATTAATTTTTGATGAAGCAACCTCTGCATTGGACACAGAATCTGAAAATGAAGTTAAAAATGCAATAGAAAATTTATTACAAGATCGAACCGTTATTATTATAGCACATAGATTATCGACTATTACAAATGCAGATAAAATTATTGTATTAGATAAAGGAGAAATATCTGATTTAGGTAGCCATGAAGAATTAATTGATAGAAATAATGAATATAAAAATTTATTCAATTCCCAATTTAGAGATAAAAATGTATAGTGTCGATTTTCTATGGACTAGTGATAAAGAATATTCTAGCTTGCTACCTGTATATGAATATATGAAAAAATCAGACTCTTCAATCAAAGTTAATTTTTTTAAGGTTAAAAAATTTTTTTTTCAAAATCAAAAAATAAAAAGAACGTTATCAAAAACTATAGTTATATCACATGATCGTCCATTAAAAAGACTAAAAAAAATTAATTGGGAGGGGGAATATATATATATAGAGCATGGACTAAGTCCTATGAAGTATTGGACCTATAAATATAATTTTTTTCATGAATCATGTCTTTTATTCTACCCTGGAAAAGTTTTTGAACGTAAGATGAAATCTATAAATCCAAATTTTAAAAATGGTTTATTAGGAGGCTATCCAAAAGTAGATGAATTAGTTAACCAAAAAATTGATAAAATTAATTTTTGTAAAAAAAACAATTTAAACCCTAATAAGCCTATTATTTTATTTGCACCATCCTATGGGGCTAAAGAGTCAAAAAAAGCTGGATTAAATAATGTTAAATATTTTAAAAATATAAAAAATTTAATAATTATTCCACATCCTGCTGAGTATAAATATGCAAAAAAATTTGATGCTAGAATTCCTGAAATTAAAGCTAATATTAATTCATATATTAATATCGCTGATGTTATTATTAGTGATGTTTCATCAATTATTGTAGAGGCAGCTATAGTTAATAAGCCTGTCATTCAATTAATTTTATCGCAATACCCTGGATGCTTCCCTGAAAAAGATAAACGCCCTAATGAAGATAGTTATATAAAAAATGATAGAATCCAAAATGAAATCAATAAAACTGATTTAAAAAATAGACCCTTTAAAATACCTTATATAGATGAAGATTGGATATTAGGCCATACATGCTATCCTGAAGAAATAGAGCAAACTATTAATCAGGTCTTAAAAAATAAAGATCAATATATTAATCAAAGATATTATTGGGCAAATCAATGTGCCTGGAAAATAGATGGTAAAAATTGTAATAGAATAGCAAAAATGATTTCTCAATATATAAAAACGGGTGAAAGGATACAGGTTGAATAATGATAGCTGGTATAATATTAGCAGCAGGTAAATCTACGAGACTAAATTCTAATGTCCCAAAACCATTTCTCAAAATTAGTAATAAAAGAATATTAAGCTATTCCATAGAGACATTTCAAGAATATGTAGATGAAATTATTATAGTCGTTCCATTAGAATGGCATCAAAAAATTAAAGAAGAATATGAAAATCATAATATAATTATAGGTGGAGAAACTAGAAAAGAATCATCTTATAGAGGATTATTAGCTTGTCATCAAAATACTTCTAAAGTTCTTATACATGATGCTGCTAGACCTTTTGTAAATGATCAAATTATAACTGATTGTATTAACAAGTTAGATAATTATGATGCCGTAACAACCGCAGTTAACCCTGTCGATACTATTGTTACAATGGATAAAGATATAATTGATAATGTTCTATTAAGAAAAATATGTAAACTTGAACAAACTCCACAAGCATTTAAATATGATATAATCTTGAAAGCTCATAAATCAAAAGTTATTGATCCTACAGATGATATATATTTAGCACATAGCCAAGGAGTTGAATGTGGTATAGTTGATGGTTGCTATGAGAATTTTAAAATAACTAATAATATCGATTTAGATATAGCAAAAATAATAGCAAAAAAGAAATGAAAATAATTATTTTAGCAGCAGGGAAGGGAACTAGGTTAGGCAAAAAAGAGCCTAAAATATTAACAAGTTTACCAAATAATGAAACAATAATGAATAGACTGCTTAAAGCGATTACTTTATGTACTGATCAAAAAAATATATCAATCGTAGTAGGTTATAAAAAAAATTTGATTATTCAAAAATATCCATCGCTAAATTATATTATAAATGATAAATATGAAAGTACCAATACAGCAAAAAGCTTATTATTAGCATTAAATAACATTGAAAATGAAGATGTTATATGGATTAATGGAGATTTAATTATTGATGAAAATATTTTTAAAAAAATATATTTTTATTCAAAAAATTGTATGGCTGTTTCTAATAAAGTAATATTAGATGAAGAGCAAATTAAATATAATACAGATACCAATGGGCATATTAATAATGTATCTAAAATAATAAGTGATGGTAAGGGTGAAGCTTTTGGATTAAATAAAATATCAAAAAAACATCTGAAGCTATTTAAGGATGCCTTAAAAAAATGTACAAATAGTGACTATTTTGAACGTGGTGTTGAAATTGCAATATCTAATGGTTTAATTATTGATCCGCTAGATATAGGTGATATGTTTTATACAGAGGTTGATTTTGAAAAAGATTTAAATTATGCTAAAAAAAATTTACGCGAAGGATATAAATAAATGAATGAAAAAATTGTATATATTGGGATGTCTGCAGATATACTTCATCATGGACATTTGAATATCATTAATGAAGGTAAAAAAATAGGAACTGTCATAATAGGTCTATTAACGGATGAAGCTATTGCTAGCTATAAAAGGTTGCCATTAATAACCTACGAAGATAGAAAAAGAATCATTGAAAATATTAAAGGTGTAGAAAGAGTTATTCCGCAAGAAACATTAGATTACTCATCAAATTTAAATAAAATAAAACCTGATTATGTAGTCCATGGTAGTGATTGGAAAACTGGAGTGCAAAGTGAAACAAGAAAAAAGGTAATAGAGACATTATCAAAATGGGGTGGAAAATTAATAGAACCTGATTATACTGATGGAATTTCATCAACACAATTAATAAATAATATTAAAGAAAAGGGCGTTACTCCAAATACAAGATTATCAACATTAAAAAGATTATTAAACTCAAAACCTATATCTCGATTCATGGAAGCTCATAATGGATTAACAGGTTTAATTGCAGAAAAAACAAAATATGATAATAATGAATTTGATGGTATGTGGGTTAGTAGTCTTACAGTTTCTACAATAAAGGGTAAACCTGATACAGAAGTAATTGATTTTTCATCAAGATTCCAAACAATAGAAGAAATATTAGAGGTTACTACAAAGCCAATCATTGTTGATGGAGATACTGGTGGGAAGATTGAGCATTTTAAATTTACTGTTAGAACATTAGAAAGATTAGGTATATCAGCAGTAATAATTGAAGATAAAGTAGGCAACAAAAGAAATTCATTATTTGGTGATGATGTAAAACAAGAACAGGATACTATTGAGCATTTCTGTAAAAAAATTGAAGTTGGGAAAAAGTCCTTAATAACTGATGATTTTATGATTATTGCACGAATTGAAAGTTTAATAATGAATAAGGGATATGAAGATGCATTAAATAGAGCAAATGAATATATTAAATCTGGCGCAGATGGTATAATGATTCATAGTAAAAATAAAGATACTACAGAATTAGAAAAATTTTGCAATGAATACAATAAGTTTGAAAATAGAAAACCATTAATTGTTGTTCCAACAGCATATGCTCATTTAACAGAAAAAGAATTGAATGAATCTTTAGGAGCAAATGTTGTGATATATGCTAATCATTTATTAAGAAGTGCTTATCCATCTATGCAATTAACAGCAGAATCTATTTTAAAGCATTCAAGAGGCGAAGAAGCCTCTGAAAAGTATTGTATGTCAATAAAAGAAATAATAACGCTTATACCTGAGGATTATTAATGAGTATATCTCCGAAATTATTTTTAAATCATTTACTAGATAATAATGTTGATTTTTTCACAGGAGTACCTGACTCATTATTAAAATATCTTTGTCTATGTATAGATAATAATACTGAAATACGAGATAAGCATATAATTGCTGCAAATGAAGGTTCTGCAATAGCTTTAGCATCAGGATATTATATTGGATCGAATAAAATTCCACTTGTATATATGCAAAATTCAGGACTTGGAAATGCTATTAATCCCTTACTTTCGTTAACAGATCCAGAAGTATATTCAATACCCATGATCATATTAATTGGCTGGAGAGGAGAACCCGGTGTAAAAGATGAGCCACAACATATTAAGCAAGGAAGAGTCCAATTAAATCTACTAGAATCTATGGAATTGCCATATAGCGTAATAAGTTCAAAAAATGATAATTATAAAGATATAATTGACGAAGGATTAAAGCATATAAAAGATAACCTAGCTCCTTATGTTTTTGTAATCAAAAAAAATACATTCTCAAAATTTGATAATAATAATAAAGAAAATATAAATGAAAAATTAATATTAAAAAGAGAAACTGTTCTTCAAAAAATAATAGAAAATATTTCAGATAATTCTATTATTATATCAACAACAGGAAAAACATCTAGAGAAATATTTGAAATACGAGAGCAAAATAATCAATCTCATGAAAATGACTTTTTAACGATTGGTTCAATGGGTCATTGTTCATCATTAGCTCTTGGAATTGCTAAAGCTAATCCAGATGTAAATATTTACTGCATTGATGGTGATGGATCAATGATTATGCATATGGGATCTTTAAGTATGGTAGGTCAGCAAATGCCCAAAAATTTTAAACATATATTAATTAATAATTTTGTTCACGAATCTGTAGGAGGACAAAATACAGCGTCAAATATTATTAATTTTGATTTATTATCTAAATCCATGAATTATAAAAACTATTCATTTGCTAATAATGAATCTACATTAATTCAAATGCTTAATGATTTTAATCAACATTCAGTAGGCCCATCATTTTTTGAAATACAAGTTCAACCGGGCTCAAGAAGCGATTTAGGTAGACCTACTACTACCCCAGAACAAAATAAATTAGATTTAATGTCTAGAATTGATGAACTCTCAAAAAAATAATACTTATTTTAACCCGGTAAAAATTTTAAAAAATCAAAATTGGTTTAAAAATATAAATAATATATTTGAACGTGAAAATATTAAGAACCCTCTTATTATAACATCTAAAGGGAATTATAAGAGAATAGGAATTAAAGAAAAGTTTCATAAATATAATATTATAAATGATGTCCCATCAAATCCCACAATTGAATATTGTGATAAAAAAATTAATGATATTCAAAATTTCAAAATTGATTCTATTATAGCAATTGGTGGGGGTTCTGTTATGGATGCTGCTAAAGTATTTATTGCATCATTAAATATAATAAATAAATCAACTTTAGAGTTAATTAAGCATAAAGATGCAATTGGGAATAATATAACATCTATATTTATTCCTACTACACATGGTACAGGGAGTGAAGTTACTATGTGGGGTACAATTTGGGATATGAAAAATAAAGTTAAATACTCAATATCACACTTAGATTTATACCCTAATTATGCCATACTAGATCATCAATTAACAGAATCACTTCCTGAAGATCTATCAATAATCACATTAATGGATGCCTTGAGTCATAGCTTGGAATCAATATGGAATGTAAATAGAAATGAAACTTCAACTCAATATGCAATCAAGGCGATAGATATAATTATGAAAAATTATAATAATTATAATAGAAAAAATCTATTATATGCATCTACTTTAGCTGGATTAGCATTTTCAAACACTAAGACAGCGATAGCGCATTCAATCAGTTATCCTTTAACTATGGAGTATAATATTCCACATGGAATAGCATCTTCAATGACATTGATTCAACTCTTAATCTTATCTGAAAGTGAAATACAATATGAATTAAATACAATATATAAAAAAATAGGAATTAATGACTTAAATGAGTTTATAGATAATATTAAATCGATATATACTACAAAATTAAGTTATAGATTAAGGGATTGGGGTGTTGAAAAAAAAGATTTAATACCATTAGTCGATAAATGTTATACAAAAGATAGAATTGAGAATTATATCATAAATATTGATAAAAATGATATGTTATCAATTCTAAAAGAAATCTATTAATAAATAGATATGAATATTTTAAATCCAACCATTAAATATCTAAATAAATTACAAATTAAATATGTTCTTTCTGGACCTGCATTATATGGACTAGTGCATAACAATAATATTAATCAGTATAGTAAAAATTTAACCATTTTATTATTTAGTCATAAATGGTCAAAAATGATTATTTTATTTTTCCTGCTACTTAGAAAGGGAATTATCTTAAAAATAAAACGAAATTTTAATAAAAATCTAAATCGTAAAATAACAACATATAAAATAGTTGGAAAACCCAGCTTATTTAAAAAAACATCACATCACATTAGAATTCATTTTTTAACTAAGGAAAAAGAACAGCTAAAAATATGGGTAGGTGGTAGAGAAATATATTATAATATTAAAGATCTTAATGATGACAAAAGAGAACTGATCAATTATAAAGATATGCAAATTTATATACCTCAAAAATCAAAATATTTTACTGATAAGTATAAAGAAAACTTGTTTGCAAATTATAATAAAAAATATGAAGTAAATTTTAAATCTAAAAATGTTGATATGGCAAAATATCTTTTAGAGGGTGTAGTTACTATTATTGAACAACAAAAATGTAATTACTTTTTAGATGCAGGGACCTTGCTTGGCGCAATAAGGGATAAACAATTTATTCCCTGGGACCATGATGTAGATTTAGGATTAATCTATAATAATCAAAAAGAGATTGATAAATTAATCAAAGCTTTAAAGAAAAAGTTCTATATACGTGCTCTGCAATTTAAAGATGATCCTGAAATATGGAAGCCAGGTAAATATAGAATTATTAAAGCCTACAGAAAAAAAGGGTTATTTAAACGAGAAAAATTATGCTTAGATATATTTATTTTTTACCAATCTAAACTTGATAATACAGGAGAGGAAGTATATAAATATGGTGTTTGGGGAAGAAACGCATTCTATCCTAAACATATTTTAGAAGCATTTGAAACTACTAAATTTTATAATAGAGAATATGTTATTCCTAAAAATCCAACTAAGTTTCTAGAATTTAAATATGGTGCAAATTGGAAAACACCTATCAAGCAATGGAGTACTATTCTTAATGATACTTCATTAGCTGTAAATAATTTTGGAGATGAAAAAAATAAATAATAAAAAAATCATTATAGTTGGAAATGGAAGCTCAGTGCTTAATAATAATTATAAAGATATAATTGATAGCTTTTCTACAGTAGGTAGAATTAATAATTATAAATTAAATAGTTATAAAGCTCATATCGGTTCTAAAACATCAATATGGTTTAATGGGGCTAATCAAGGTTTATATAAAAGAAAAAAAAATCCTAGTAAAATAATAGTACTGATTCCATCTATAGTTCAAAATAAATATTCTAACTGTCACCAAATTATAAAATCACGGTTAGGTGTTCAAAATAATCAATATGAGATGATATCAATGGATAAAATGGAACAATATGAAAAAAAATGTAATTCAAAAAGATTAACAACTGGAACTGCATCAATCTTATGGGCAATGGAAAATTATAAAGAAGTATATATACATGGATTTGATTTTTTTATTGATTCGAAATCTCATTATTTTGATAATAAATTAATATCCGTTTTAAAAAATAAAGGCATTATACCAAAAGCAAAAAAACATGATATGAATAAAGAAAAGAAGTATATTAGCAATTTAATTGAAAATGGAAAGCTGAATATTCTAAATGGATAAAAAAATAATAGCATTAATTCCAGCTCGTGGTGGCAGTAAGGGAATTCCAAAAAAAAATATAAAAATATTTAAAAATAAGCCTCTTATTGTTCATACAATTAACTATGCTCTATCATGTAAGTTAATTGATCAAGTATATGTTACAACAGATTGCTCTGAAATTAAAAAGATTGCAATAAATGCTGGAGCACAAGTTATAAATAGACCTGAAAAACTTGCTTTAGATGAGTCAACAACAGAAAGTGCTATTGAGCATGCTTTAGATAAGTTAAATAATAAGCCGGATATAATCGTTCTTCTTCAACCAACTAGTCCTATTAGACCTAAAAATAGTCTAGAAGAAAGCTTACAAATATATTGCGATGGAAATTATAACTCTTTGCTTAGTATTTCTCCTACACATAAGTTTTTTTGGAATATCAATAAAGATACTGCTGAGGCTAATTATGATTTCATGAATAGACCTAGAAGACAGGATATAAAAAAGGAAGATATATCTTATTTAGAAAATGGTTCACTATATATTTTCTCTTATAATCATTTTATTAAAACAAAAAACCGATTGGGCGGAAAGATTGGCTATATTATATTCCCTGAAGAGTTTTCATTAGAAATAGATACAATGCTAGATTTTAATATATTAGAAAATTATGAAAAATTATAAGAGACCAAGAATAATTGTAGAAATTGGATGTAATCACATGGGAGATTTGGATATTGCCTTTGAACTCATACAATTAGCAAAAGAGTGTGGACTAATATAGAAAAAGTTCAACAAGATAAATTGAAATTTAAAAAATAATAATATTTATATAATTAATTCGATCATATGATTAATCAAAAGATAATTAAAAATATTAAACTTTTAGCTACAGATATTGATGGTGTATGGACTGATGCAAAAATGTATTATACAGAAGAAGGTGATTATATAAAGGCTTTTTCAACATACGATGGGATGGCAACATCACTACTAAAAGATAAGGGTATTGAAATAGCAATTCTTACAAGTGAAAATTCTAAAATTGTTCAAGAGCGTGCAAAAAAACTAAATATCAAATATGTATATATTAATGAAAAAGAAAAATTACTAAGAATAAAATATTTATGTAATCGATTAGGGATTTCATTAGATGAAGTTGCGTATATTGGTGATGATCTAAATGATTTAGATGTTCTTAAAAATGTTGGTATTAGCGCAATGCCTATTAATAGTCCCATATTAAATCAATATACCCCAGATTATGTAACAAAAAGAGCAGGTGGAAATGGGGCCTTTCGAGAATTTGCTGATTTAATACTGCAGCATCAGTAATGATTATATATATATTATATATAATATTATCTCCAGTTATATGGGCAACTTTATTAATATCAATTATTTTTAATAAAAAAATAAGATTAAGGTTTTTTTCTTATTCAAAATTATTTAATCAGACTATTCACGATGTAAATCTAACTAATAAAAAAATTATCTTATTTCATGCTGCTTCTAATGGTGAACTTGAACAATTAAAACCATTTTTTAGAAAAATAAATAGAGAAAAATATTATATAGTACTAACTATATCTTCACCTTCAAGCATTAATAGTATAAATAAAAATGAAGTAGATTCCTTTTGTTATCAGGCATTTGATTTCCCTTGGTCTACATATAGATTTTTCAAAAAAATTAAACCAGAAAAATATCTAGTAACACGACATGATTTATGGCCAAATCATATTATAATTGCCAAACTATTAAATGTAAAATCATATTTAGTAAATGGGAATTTACCTAAATCTTCAAAAAGAACCTGGCCTATTATTAAAATATTATATCAATTCTTATTTAATAAATTTGATACAATCTATACTGTGTCAAATCAATTAAGAAATCGTTTTAAAAACTTTCTAAAAAATAAAGATAATATAAAAATAGTAGGAGATACTCGATTTGATCAAATCAAATACAGAAAAAGTTATACACTAGATTATAATTTTATTTCTAAAGAAAATAAAAGAACAAAGAGTATCTTATTTGGAAGTATTGAAAATAAAGATTTACCCATAATATTTGATAGTCTAAATGAGCTTAATGAAAAAATAAAGGTGAATCATATTAATTTAATTTTTGTTCCTCACGAGCCCGAAGATAAAATTTTACTTAATTTAGAAAATCAATTAAAGGAACTAAAAATAGAATCAACGCGTTATAGTATTATAAAAAATGATATGGCTAAATTAAATGATACGGAAGCTCTAATAGTTGATTGTACTGGTATTTTAGCTGATTTATATAAATATAGTTCAGTATCATATATTGGTTGTGGTTTTGGTAAAGGCGTACATAATGTTGCAGAACCTGCAATATATGGCAATACGATTTGTTTTGGTCCAAAATTTAATATATTGAATGAAGCAATAGAAATGATTGAACAAAATATAGCATATTTGATTACAAATAAAGATGAGCTATCAAAAGTAATTAATATGGTTTTTGATAATAAAATATTAAACCAAAATTCAAAAAAAATTAAACACTATATCAAATCAAAATTGAATTCTACAGAGTCAATAATAAGTGAAATATTTTAAAAAAATAATTTTATTTAATTTAATAATTTTAATTCATATTGTATTTCCTAAAGATATATCTAAATATGATTCTATAGTTAATAAAAAATTTAACTATAAATTAGAATTTGAAAATATAGTAGCTGGTAATGCATTTATATCTATCAAAGAAGATTTATCTCAAAATAATAAAACTTTACAATTAATAAGTAAAGTAAAAACAAATAGATTTATGGATTTTTTCTATAAAATTAGGGATGAAATTAATATTAATATGAATTTTAATGACTATTCTCTTATAGAAGTAATTAATAAAATTAGACAGGGAAAATATAAAAAAGAACATCACGCAAAAATTAATATGCAATCAATGGAAATTATAGCAAACAATAAAAGTAAAATAATTACTGAAAAAATATATTCACCATTATCTATTATTTTTGCTTTAAGAGATCAATTACTTCAATATAATGATATATATAATTATAAAGTTTATAGTTCAGGAAAGTTAAAAGATATTAATATATCAGTTATAGGTACAGAAGATATTCGAACTCCTTTTGGTGTTTATGAATCTATTATATTGAGTCCTAAATCAATAGATGGAAAGTCCGCTATGAATAATAAAGGTGATATGAAAATATGGCTAACAAATGATTATAAACGATTACCTTTAAAAATTGAAATTAAATTAAAGCATGGAAGTATTGTGCTATTATTAAATGATATAGAATAATGAAATATCTAATAATAACCAACCCAGCTAGTGGAAAGCATCAATCTATTAGTACTTTAAATGGCTTATTGATTCCATATCTAGAAGAAAGAAATATAAATTATGAATCTTTTATAACTAAAGAGCCACTAGATGCTCAAAATGAACTCAATACTTGTAATTTAAATGATATAAATAGAATTATAGTTTTAGGTGGTGATGGAACAATGCATGAAGTTATTAATGGAATGTTAACTAGAAAAGATAATAAAAATCTTCCCGTAGGGCTTCTTCCTACAGGTAGTGGAAATTCACTTCTACATGATTTTAAACAATTAAATATCAAAGATACATTAAAAAAAATATTAAATGAGNAGACTCAAAAAATAGACTTATTAGAAATTAATACTCNAAAAGAAAAATTATTTTCAACTAATATGATTGGATGGGGAATGGTTAATGATATAGGTTATCAAGCTGAAAATCTTAGATGGATTGGACCTGCTCGATATAATGTATCGAGTATAATACAAATATTTAAATATCAACCAAGAAAAGCAACTATAGAAGTCGATGGAAAATCATATAATTCTAATTTTGCATTTATTATGGTATGTAATACTATACATGTTGGAAAAGGNATGAAGATGGCTCCTAAAGCATGTCTTAAAGATGGTAAAATGGATTTAATTATTATTAAAAATAATTTTTCTAGAATTAAATTACTTCAAATGTTTCCAAAATTATTTAGTGGTAATCATATTAAAAGTGAACTTGTAAAGTATGTACAAGCTAAATCATTTACATTATATCCAGAAATTAATGAGGAATTAAATATTGATGGAGATATGAAGGCAATGACACCAATTACCATAACAGTTGCATCTAAGAAAATAACTTTGTTAAACTAATTTCTTTTAGCTATTAATATTCTATTTTTAGCTCGCTTTATAGAATCAAAAGCCCTATTTATATCCGTAGAACCATCCTCTAAATATTTTTGAGATCTATTTAAAGAATTTTCTGCTCTATTAAGGTCGATTTGAGATGACTCTTCTGCAGTCTCTAAAACTAAAATTACTTTATTATTATTTATATCGGCAAAACCACCACTTGTTGCAAAGTAAAGCGATTTATCATCAGTTTTAATTTTTACTTCTCCAACATCCAAAGCAATGATTGATGAAATATGACCAGGAAGAACCCCAAATAAACCTTCTGTAGATGGTGCTCTTAAATAGTCTACATCAGCATATTCAAATGTAGTTGTAGGAGTAATAATATTTACTTCAATTTTATTGTTCATTTTTTCTTTGCTTTATCGACAACTTCATTAATAGAGCCTACATATGAAAAAGAGTTTTCAGGATACTCATCCATCTCGCCGCTTACAATAGCCTCGAAGCTAGATATAGTATCTTCAAGAGAAACATACTTTCCTTCTGTACCCGTAAATTGTTCTGCAACAAAAAATGGTTGAGACATGAATTTTTGAAGTTTTCTTGCTCTACCAACCACCATTTTATCATCATCAGATAATTCATCCATACCTAAAATATTTATGATATCTTGTAAATCTTTATATTTCTGTAAAATTTGCTGAACTTGCCTTGCAACACCATAATGTCTATCTCCAATTACTCTAGGATCTAAAATTCTAGAAGTAGATTGTAGAGGATCAATAGCAGGATAAATTCCAAGTTCAGAAATTTTTCTATCTAAAACAGTAGTGGCATCTAAATGTGCAAAAGTGTTTGCAGGAGCAGGGTCGGTTAAATCGTCTGCTGGAACATATACTGCCTGCACTGATGTTACCGATCCTTTTTTAGTCGATGTAATTCTTTCTTGAAGCTCTCCCATTTCTGTTCCAAGTGTTGGCTGATATCCAGCGGCTGATGGCATTCTTCCAAGTAAAGCAGAAACCTCAGAGCCTGCTTGTGTAAATCTGAAAATATTATCAACAAATAATAAAACATCTTTACCTTGTTCATCTCTAAAGTATTCAGCCATTGTAAGTGCACTAAGAGCTACTCTTAATCTAGCTCCTGGTGGCTCATTCATCTGACCAAATACCATTGCAGTTTTATCTATAACTCCAGATTCTATCATCTCACCATATAAGTCATTTCCTTCTCTAGTTCTCTCTCCAACACCTGCAAAAATTGAATAGCCTCCATGTTCTGTTGCAATATTTCTAATTAACTCTTGAATAAGAACTGTTTTCCCTACACCTGCACCTCCAAATAATCCTGTTTTACCACCTTTCGTATAAGGTTCCATTAAATCAATAACCTTAATACCCGTTTCAAGTATTTCTGAACTAGTAGTTAACTCATCAAATTTAGGTGCAGATCTATGTATAGGTAATTTCACATCTGTCTTAACTGGGTCTTTTTCATCAATAGTATTACCTAGAAGATCAAACATTCTACCTAGGACCCCATCTCCTACTGGCACAGATATTGGTGCACCCGTATCTGTGGCTAAGGTTCCCCTTTGTAGTCCATCAGTCGAATCCATTGCTACGGCCCGGACCATTGAATCTCCTAAATGCTGAGCAACTTCTACAACCAGCTTCTCTTCATCGCCCCTATCAATCTCAACTGCATTATATATTTCAGGTAATTTACCATCATTGAATTCTATATCAACAACAGCCCCCATAATAGATGAAATTTTTCCTTGTTTACTCATATATCTCCTTTATTATCCTTCTAAAGCATTAGCACCACTAACTATTTCAATAATTTCAGTAGTTATCGCTGCTTGTCGTGCTTTATTATATTCTATACTTAAATCTGATATCATCTCCCCCGCATTCTCAGTTGCATTTTCCATAGCGACCATTCTTGCTGCTTGCTCAGAGGCATTAGATTCTAATAGAAATTGCCATAATTGAACATTTAAATGCTTAGGAATTAAAGTTTTTACTACCTCTTCTTTGCTAGGTTCATAAAGTAAATCACACGATTCTTTATCATCTACCTCATAAGTTATTGGTAAAAAAGATTTACAAATTATTTTTTGTGATGCCACACTAATAAATTCATTATATATAACTTCTACCGCATCAATTTCTTTATTTAAATATTTAGAAATGATAAGTTCACCAATTTTTAATGCATTACTAATATCAAGCGTATTCCAAAAATCTCTATAACTATCAACTATTTCATAATCTCTTCTCTTGAAATAATCATGAGCTTTTTTACCTATACAAATTAAAGATGAATTAGAAGAGCCAAATTCTAAAACTTGTTGTTCAGTTTTCTTTATAATATTAGAGTTGAATGCGCCGGCCATACCCCTATCTGCAGAAACTACTAAAAATAGTTTTTTCTTAACTTCTCTTTTTTCAAGTATTTTAAGAACAGATCTATCTATATCTGGCATTAAATGATTAATCATATCCTCAATAGCATAAGTATATGGTCTAGCTTTCTCCATATCTTCTTGAGACTTTCTAAGCTTTGCGGCAGCAACCATCTTCATAGCATTTGTTACTTGCTGAATACTTTTAATTGATTTTATTTTATTTCTAAGATCTTTTAAACTAGCCAAATGTTAAAATCCTTTTACAAAATCACTAATTTTAGTTTTTAAAGTTTCTTCTGTTTTATCATCAAGTTCACCAGATGTCTTAATAGTTGTTAATAAATCAGAGCATGAAGCATCTAAAAAATCATAAAATTTTTCTTCAAATTCAATTAATCTACCTTTATCAAGATCATCAAGATATCCTCTTGTTCCTGCATATATCAAAGCAATTTGCTTTTCAGTTGAAACAGGAGAGTATTGTTTTTGCTTAAGTAGCTCCATTAAAGCTGATCCACGATTTAACTGTTTTTGAGTATCCTTATCTAAATCTGAACCAAATTTAGCAAATGCTTCAAGTTCTCTAAATTGAGCTAAATCTAGTTTGAGCGTACCCGCAACTTTTTTCATTGCTTTAATTTGTGCCGATCCTCCAACTCTAGAAACTGATAAACCTACATCTACCGCTGGCCTCTGCCCAGAGTTAAATAAATTCGATTCTAAATATATCTGACCATCAGTAATTGAAATTACATTGGTCGGAATATATGCAGATACATCTCCTTCTTGTGTTTCAATAATAGGTAAAGCCGTTAATGAGCCAGAACCTAGTTTTTCATTCAATTTCGCAGACCTTTCTAATAATCTACTATGCAAATAAAATACATCACCTGGATAAGCTTCTCTACCCGGTGGACGCCTCAATAGTAATGACATCTGTCTATATGCAGATGCATGTTTAGATAAGTCATCATATACTACTAATGCATGCATGCCATTATCCCTATAATATTCACCTAATGTTGCGCCAGTATATGGTGCTAAGAAGAGAAGGGGTGCAGGTTCCATCGCACTTGCAGTAACAACAGTGGTATACTCCATTGCTCCTGCATTTTCTAACTCTGCCACTACTTTAGCAACAGTAGATTCTTTCTGGCCAATAGCAACATAAATACAATGTACCGGCTTATCAGTACTATGTGTTTCTTTTTGATTAATAATTGTATCAATAGCAACAGCAGTTTTACCTGTCTGCCTATCTCCAATAATTAATTCTCTTTGCCCACGACCAATTGGAACCATGGCATCAACAGCTTTTAAACCAGTCTGTAATGGCTCTTTAACAGGGTATCTTGATAAAACTCCTGTTGCTTTTCTTTCAACAGGTAAAAACTCCTTTGAATTAATTGGCCCCTTACCATCTACTGGTTGACCTAAAGGGTTTACAACTCTACCTAAAAATTCTTTACCAACTCCAATCTGTACAACTTTACCAGTACGCTTAACTAAATCACCTTCTTTTACAAGCTTACTATCACCAAATAATACTGCACCAACCATATTTTCTTCTAAATTCATCGCCATTCCAAAAACATTATTTGGAAATTCTAGTAGCTCTGAAGATAAAACATTTTCTAAACCTTGAATTCTAGATACACCATCGCCAACATAAATAACCTCTCCTACCTCAGCTATATCTAAATCAATATTTAAATCATTTAGTTCTTGTTTTAATAATGATGCTATATCTTGAGTTTTTATATCTTCCATATATACCCCTTTAAATACCTAATAAAGATTGTTTTATTTTTTTAAGTTTTGTTGATATGGATCCATCAATAATTTTATTGCCAATCCTAATTTTAATTCCTCCTAAAATTTTTGGGTCAACATCAAAAATAGGTTTAGATGAATCGCTAATATTAAATTTATTTTGTAGATTAGATAAAATTTCCAACTGATCATTTTTCGAATATTGTTGATGAGAAATTATATGAATTGATTTAGCCTCACTGCTTGATGATAACAATCCTAAAATTCTATCAATTATATCATTATAAATTAATAAATCATTATTTTCAATAATTAAAGATATAAATTCCATTGAAACAGAATTATAATATTTGCTGAAAATATTTTTTACGGCCTTTAATTTATTATTTATAGGTACCCTTTTAGATAACAATAGATACCTTAATTGAGGGAATTCCTTTAAATTATTTTTAAATGATACTAGACTATTTACAGTATCACCCATACCATCTGTACCTGATACTTTAATAAGTACATTTGAATATTTTTTAATTTTACCTAAATCTTTCAATTAATTTGCCTCATTAATAGTAGATTTTGCTAGATCACGATTAGCTGAATCATCTAAATTTTTATTAACAACTTTAGATGCTGCTTGTATTGCTAAATCTACTGAAAGAGTTTTTATCTCATCGATAGCTTTTGCTTTTGCAGATTCAATTTGCTTATTAGATTTTTCNAATAANTCATNAGCCTGNTCTTGAGNTTTNCGTTNAATTTCATTNTTAAGANNTTCTCCAGCCTCTTTGCCCTTAGCTAAAATNTCTTGAGCNTCNANTTGNGCTTTTTTNATCATTTCATCATACTCATTAGANACTTTTTCTGCTTCTTCTTTNGCCTTATCTGCTGATGANAGGGCATCTTGAATNCTTTTTTCTCTAGAATCTAATGCCTCCATTAAAGGCCCCCANGCAAAACTTTTTAGTATTATTAAAACAATGAAAAAAGTAACTANTGTCCANAAGAANAGNCCCGGATCAGGCATTAGCCAACTTTCAATCCATCCTCCTNCACTTCCACCAGCAAACAAATGNCTAACTAATAGCAGTACTATTAATATATTCATAATAACCTTTTTGTTATATTTTTTGTTATTAACTATGCTACTACAGCTAAAATACAAACAACTAATGCAATAATTGCAACACCTTCAAGAAGGAATANCGGGAGATTAACTGTCCCTTTTATTTCATTCGTAGCTTCAGGTTGCCTAGCAATTGCCTCTGCTGCAGATGAAAATATATTACCAATACCAATACCTGCACCTATAACTGCAAAAGCAGCTCCAATTGCAGCTAAACCTTTATATGTATTATCTGCTCCATATGCTGATGATACCATAAAACAACAAACCATTAATAACATTTTTCTTTTACTCATTTCCTTACTCCTTTATTAATATTATTTTNAATTTTAATGTTCAGCATGAATTGCCATACCAATAAANACTGCAGATAGTAATGANAAAACATATGCCTGAACTAAACATACTATAAATTCTAAAAAATAAATTGCTGTATTTAAAATGACCGATACAACCCCNACTCCTAATCCNANACCAATAGAATTTACTGATTGATAAATAATCATTGGGATTCCAAANATTGCAACCATACCAATATGNCCTGCTGTCATATTAGCACCTAATCGAAGTGTTAAAGCTAAAGGTTTTATAAACATACCAGCAATTTCNATAGGTATCAAAATAATTAAAACTGGTGCAGGGACTCCACNTGGAATCATATTCTTCCANTGCCCAATAAAACCATGCTTCATTGTGCCTGCAACTATAATTGAAAAAAATGTGATNACTGAAAGTGCAGCTGTAACAGTNAAATTNCCTGTAATAGTTGAACTCCCNGATACCCCTGGAAATAATAATTGTATTTTTTCAAAAAATGGAATCATGCCAATAAAATTACTTATTAAAATAAANAGAAAAAATGTAGCTATAAGAGGAGTCCAAAGTCTATATCCAGAACTGCCTATATTAGGAATTACAATGTCTGACTTGATAAATTCCATTAAAATTTCAAATAAATGAGCNATACCTTTAGGTTTTGCATCTTTATTAGCTCGATAGGACCTAGTAGCATAAATNGAAATTNCAATTGTAATAAAGGCAACAATCCATAGCATGATTACATGTTTTGTAATGGATAAATCAANACCAAATAAATTAATNTTATACCAGATATCACTTCTAGTATTAGTAACATGGTGCAGTATCGTCCCGCCATCAAACTGTGGTGAGCTAGCCATTAGACTCCTTCATATCAAGTTTATTTTGTATAATCAATGCCTCTATAAAATGAAATACTATAAATATCCCTAAAGATGATAGTATGAATTTGGTGCTATTTATTGGAGAAAAAAAACAAAAAAAAAATGTAGTTGCAAATAAAATAGTAGTTTTAGATAAAAAATAACGAATTTGATTGGCTATATATGTGTTTTCGGAAATTAATTGATCTATAAATAATCTGTGCATTATTACTAATAATAATGCCAATATACAACAATGAATTGTTAAAAGTATCATTTTTTAGATGCTATAATCCAAATTTGATAAAGTGAAACTAATCCTCCAAATATTAAACCNATAACTAATCCANTNGGGGAAGATANAAAATAATAATCAATCAGATTACCTATCCATCCAAACATNAATANAGATGCANCTANTTGAAANCCNATAGAAGAAAAANNTANCCAGNTATTTTTGTGTTCCTTCATTTAAATTTGCAACCTTTTGATTTGATNAGATAGATTTACTATTATCATTAGAACCCATTTTACANAATCCATTAAATATAGCACCTTCTTCAATAACTAAAATTGNAGCTAAAAGACTTCCTTTTAATTTTGCCGTAGATGACAA
Source organism: Fidelibacterota bacterium (assembly GCA_002703645.1). Classification (GTDB taxonomy): domain Bacteria; phylum Fidelibacterota; class Marinisomatia; order SCGC-AAA003-L08; family D37C17; genus TMED161. Next base: position 26,817 of record NZUX01000032.1, read on the forward strand.
ACTAACTTTTTGAGTCGCCTCTAAATCTCCATTAATAATACCACTAACATCTGCATTAATTGCATTAATATTACCATTAATCTTAGAACCTTTCGCTGTAGTAACCATACCTTCACAATCTATATTTCCATCAATAGTCCCATATATTAAAAGATCACCTTTTATATTAATATCACCCTTAATCTCTAAATCTGATCCAATAATTGAACTCATAGTGCTATTATTCTGTTGAAACATCAAATTCTCCATATTTATTAATCATATTTCTAGGGTCTATAATACTATCATTATGCCATATTTCAAAATGAAGATGTGGAGCCGTTGCTTTACCCGATTCTCCAATCGTACCAATTACATCTCCTATCTTAACGATAGCTCGCTCATCAACTAGCAATAAATCACAATGGCTATAAACAGTAAAATAATTATATGAATGTGATATAATGATAGTATTACCCAAATCTCCATTAAATCCAGAAAATATAACCATCCCATTTTGAGACGCTAATATTTTTTCTCCTTTAGTAGCAGCAATGTCAATACCATGATGATTACTGATATTATTAATAGACTGAGTAACAAACCCATCTATTGGGGCTAAAAAGGAGAGTGTGGAAACTTGATTCTTAACTATGCTATGGATTTCTTGGATCATTAATGAATCTTCAAATTCTAAATTATTATTAATTATATCAATGATATTACTTTCAAATTTTTTAAGCCTATTAAAATCCATTAAATGCTTGCCCATATTAAATTGATAGCTAAATCCAATATATGCAAAAATAAAGAGTATAATAATGGATATTAAAATTAAATTCATAGCAAAATTAGAAACTCTAAAGGAGCGATTGGTTCGATTTGATTCTGATGCTATGAGTAAGGTATAATATTTCTTAATCAAGGTAAATTATGATTTATTAATTAATATATCTAAAATACGATTCAAATCATCCTGAGAATAATATTCAAATGTAATTTTCCCATTTTGAGCTTGATTCATTGATATAGAAACTTTAGTTCCATATTTATGAATCAGCTTACTTTCAACCTCATTTAAAGATTGAATTATTTTTGCTTTTCTTTTTGCTTTAACTATTTTTTTCTTAGGTGATTGATTAATTGTTGATACTATATCTTCAGTATTTCGAACACTAAGTTTTTTCTTTTTAATACGATCTGCTATTGCAAGCATCTGCGTTTTATTTTTTAAGCCTAATAGCGAAACAGCATGACCCATTGTTATTTTTTTTGTTTTTATATCATCCTTAATAGATGTAGGTAATTTTAATAATCTTAAAGAATTAGCAATAAGAGAACGACTTTTACCTACTTTTTGTGAAATTTCATTCTGAGATAAGTTATATTTACTTTTTAATAGGGCATAAGCCTCAGATTCCTCAATTGGATCTAAATCAACCCTCTGAATATTTTCAATAAGAGCATACTCCATAATCTCAGACTCATTACTAATAGATAATATATATACTGGAATAGTTTTTAATCCAACTTCTTTTGCAGCTCTATACCTTCTTTCTCCTGCAATTATTTCATAAGAATCTTTTTTAACTTCTCTAACTGCAATTGGCTGTAAAATTCCTTTTTCTCTAATTGAATTTTTTAATTCCTCCATCTTAGATTCATCAAATTCTTTTCTAGGTTGATTTTTATTAGGTTTTATTTTTGATATTGGTATAGAATCATCTAAATATGAATCATTATCATTAGTTGAATATTGTGATATAAGAGCTCCAAGCCCTTTCCCTAAATTAGATTTTTTACTCATTTTTTTGAAGAATCTCCAATGCTAAACTCATATAATCTTGAGCTCCTATACTTGAAGCATCATAAAGCAGTATAGGCTCTCCATGACTAGGGGCCTCCCCTAATCTNACATTTCGATGTATNGCTGTTTTATAGACTTTATCACCAAAATACTCTTTTAGNTCTTTAACAACTTCTTTNGATAAATTTAACCTNCTATCAAACATNGTAGCTAAAATNCCCTCAATTGANAATTTTTTATTTAACTTTTTCTGAACTAGNCTAATAGTATTTAATAATTGNGATAAACCCTCAAGCGCATAATATTCACACTGGATAGGTATAATTAATGACTGAGCTGCTGTAAGTACATTAATTGTTAACAAACCCAATGAGGGGGGGCTATCTATAATAATATATTTATATTTTTTTTGAACTTTATCATCCATTAATTGTTCTTTAAGCATGCTTTCTCTCGTNAGCATTCCCACCAATTCTATTTCTGCTCCAACTAATTGAGCACTTGCTGGNAGAACATCTAAAAAATCTAATTTAGATTTTAAAATACATTGATTAATATTCTTTTTACCAATAATAACATCATAAACNGAATTTTTATATGAACCAACTTCAATACCAAANCCTGAAGTACAATTTGCTTGAGGATCCATATCCACTACTAAAGTTGCTTGCTCAGAGGCAGCTAAAAATGCAGATAAATTAACAGCTGTTGTTGTTTTCCCAACACCACCCTTCTGATTACAAATTGCAATAATTTTAGTTTTATTCTTTTTTGACATACGCTTAGTTTTTAATAAAGTTATACAAATAACAGTTTATATTATATATATAAAAAATAATTATAAAAATTAATTTATATTTCTTCCAATCAAATTTAGATGGAATTAAATTTTGGGGTTACACCCAAAAGGAATTAATAATATGTTTCATGATTTAAAAATTAGATTAATAATAATAACTTTACTCGTTTCGAGTGGTATATATTTTTTATTGCCAACATATCAGCAATATTTGTCTAATAATGATTCAACACAGAACTCTACATCTAATGCAATAAAATTAGGTTTAGATCTCCAAGGAGGGATGTATGTTCTTCTTGAATTAGATGTTGCNACTTTAGTAGAAAAATTATCTACAAAACCAACTGATGAATTAAAAGAAATTATAAATTTATCTGAACAAAAATCTATAGNATCTAATGTTAATTTTTTTGATGTATTTATTAATGAAATTAATGCATCTAATCTTAGGCTTTCTAANTACTATTCTGCATTAAGACAATCAAATAATTCAGATGAATATAATAATGATGTTATAATAAATCTTTTAAAAAGTAATAGAGATAACGCTCTAAAAAGTGCAATCCAAATTTTAAGAAATAGAATTGATGAATTTGGAGTATCTGAACCAACTATACAAAAACTTGGTGATAATAGAATAGTTGTAGAATTGGCAGGAATAGAAGATTCAGATAGGGCTCGTAAATTAATTCAAAGAACAGCATCCTTAGAATTATCTCTTGTACTCGATGATAGATTTAATAGTATTTTACCATCAATTGATAATTATTTTATTGCTAATGATAGTTGGAAACAAGATGTAAAGCTAAATNATAAAGATAATTTAGATAGTAATTTAAAATCTAAAAACCCAGAAGATATATTAACACAATCATCAAACGANAATACAAATGACCTACTAAACCTATCATTAAACCTTGATAATATTCCTAAACCAGAAAATATTGAAGAAAATCCATTTTCTGCCTATATAATTGATTTTGTTCCAGAAGGTTATGGCGTCCTTTTACCATTTATATCTGATGTTGAAAAATTAATGAGTATTATGGAATCNGCAAAAGANCTACCAAGAGGAGGAAGGTTTGTATGGGGAAATTCATTNAAAGAATTAAATATNGGAGATGGGCAATTAGTNCAGTATAAACCCATATACTATATTACAAATAACCCTGCAATTAAAGGTGGNNTGATAAGAAATCCAATAGCAAGAATAGCACCACCGGGATCNCAAAATGCAGGGCAATGGGTAATAAGTCTAGATATGAATCCACAAGGAGCAAGATCTTGGTCACGATTTACTGGATCTAATATTGGTAAGCGAGTTGCAATAGTATTGGATGATAAAGTATATATGGCACCCTATATAAATGATAAAATCCCAACAGGCCAAACTTTAATTAGTGGATTAGATAATGCTAATGAAGCTCAAGATATTGCTAATGTTCTTAGAGCTGGAGAGTTNCCTGCTCCAATTAATATTATAGAAGAAAGAACAGTAGGGCCTTCATTGGGAAATGATTCGATTAAATCAGGTAGGAACGCATTGATTATTGCATTTGTATCTGTTTTAATTTTCATTTTATTATATTATAAATTATCTGGAATCGTTGCCAATATAGCATTACTACTTAATGTTATTTTTATTCTATCATTGCTTGCATTNCTNGGTGCGACATTAACACTTCCTGGCATTGCGGGTTTAATATTAACAATTGGAATTGCCATTGATGCTAATGTNATTATTTTTGAAAGAATTAAAGAAGAAATAGAACTTGGTAAAAATGTAATGTCGGCAATTAAATCTGGGTATAATAGAGCATTCGTTACAATATTAGATGCAAATATAACAACATTAATTGCAGCNTTTGTTTTAGCAAATATTGGGTCAGGGCCTATTAAAGGATTTGCAATAACATTGAGTATTGGGATTGTATGCTCAATGTTTACTGCAATTTTTATAACACGAACCCTCTATATGATAATACTAAAAGATGGAAAGGAAAAACTGAGCATATAATGAAATTAATAAATAAAACAAATATCAATTTTATTAATAAAACTAAGATAGCATTAATTTGTTCAACAATAATGATTTCTATTGGATTAATATCATTATTCATCAATAAAGGTCCAAATCTATCAATAGATTTTACAGGCGGTGCAATTATACAAATTTTATTTGATGAAGATTTAAAAATTGATGAATTAAGAGCAGCATTAAAATCTACACCTCTAGATAAATCAGAAATAACCAAATTTGGTAAAAATAACGAGTATAGAATTAAAACAAGCATTACTAATAAGTCTCAAGATATAAATAATATTTTATCCAATAATTTATCTATTTATAATTATGAAATAAGAAGAATTGAAAATGTTGGTCCCAAAATTGGTAATGAATTACAATTACAGGCTATCTATGCAATAGCTCTAGCATTATTAATGTTAATGATTTATATTGGATTTAGATTTGATCGCTTTTATTCATTTGGTAGTGTGGCTGCAATTTTTCATGATATTTTATTTACTTTAGGGATTTTCTCTATATTTAACCTAGAGATTGATTTGTCAATTATTGCTGCATTTTTAACAATTGTTGGCTACTCATTAAATGATACTATAGTTATCTTTGATAGGTTTAGAGAAAATAGTCAAAAAGATTTAAAATTAACAATGCCAGAAATAGCCAATTTATCTCTTAATCAAACTTTATCAAGAACAATAATTACATCATTTACAACTTTACTAGTTGTAATGATTTTGTATTTTATTGGTGGTGAGGTAATTAAATATTTTGCTTTTGCATTAATTGTTGGAGTATTAGTAGGAACATACTCTAGTATTTTTATTGCTAGTCCATTTATGCTATATCTAAAATCTAAATCTAAAATTGAGGAAGAAGAATAATTATGTCAATATTTGCTGTAATAGGAGGACAATGGGGAGATGAAGGTAAAGGAAAGGTGGTTGACCTTCTTAGTGCCCAAGTAGATATCGTAGCAAGATATCAAGGCGGGGCTAATGCAGGGCATACCGTTTATATCAACAATCAAAAAATTGTTTTACATCAAGTTCCTTCTGGTATTTTAAGAAAAGATTGTCTGTGCTTGCTAGGTAATGGTATGGTTATTGATCCGGTAGAATTAATAAAAGAATTTAAAGATGTGAAATCTAAGGGGTCTAGTACCAAAAATATTTTTATATCTACAAATGCTCATATCACAACTCCTATTCATAGATTAATTGATATGAATGCTGAGGAAAAAGCTGAAAAAAAAATTGGAACTACAGGTAAGGGAATAGGCCCTACATATGTAGATAAATATAATAGAAAAGGAATCCGTGCGTTTGATCTACTTGACGAGCAAAAATTAAAAGAGAAAATTGAAAATCAAAAAACTCGAGCCTTAAAAAAGGGAGAGGTATCTGATAATCAAATTCAAAGCTCAAAAGAAGATTTTCAAAAATTCTTTGATGCTTGCAGCGAAATTAAAAAACATATTACCGATATTATGCCAATGGTACATAGCGGCAAAAATATTTTAATTGAAGGCGCTCAAGGTACTCTATTAGATATTGATCATGGAACATATCCATTTGTTACTTCTTCAAACCCATCAACTGGGGGAATAACAACAGGCTTAGGGCTTCCAATGAATAAAATTGATAGATTAATTGGAATATTTAAAGCATATGCTACTAGGGTAGGGAATGGTCCTTTCCCTACTGAATTATTTGATCAAGATGGAGAAAGATTACAAAAAATTGGAAAAGAGTTTGGGGCTACAACTGGACGGCCAAGAAGATGTGGATGGTTTGATATCCCATTAGCAAACTATAGTATTATGATTAATGGGTTTAATGAGATTACAATTACAAAATTAGATATTCTAGATCAATTTGAAACAATTAAAGTCTGTACTGAATATGAGCTAGATGGAGAAAAATCAAATAATTTATCTACATTTATAAATAATTTAGATAAAGTAAACCCAATATATAAAACTATTCCAGGTTGGAAATGTTCTACATTGGGTATCAATTCATTTGAAGATTTGCCAATTGAAGCTAAAGATTATATTTTATATTTAGAGGGTATATTAAATGTACCTATAAAGCACATATCTACTGGTCCAAAAAGAAATGATATTATTATACGATAATTACAATGATTATTATAGATAGGATTGCTAAATTCATTTTATTATGAGGATTTTATGAAACTAACACTAATTACCATTATATTTTTTTGTTTTAATCTTAAAGCTGACCCTTTAACACCTTTGCCCACTGATTTTTTTGATGATAAAAAAGTTAAATTTAAAAAAAATAAAAAGTCTCCAAATAAAAAAAATCAAAAGAAAAGCTATGAAGATTTAACTAAAGATATGAAATCAATTACTGGATTTTTTGATTTTTACATTGATAAAGAAAAGAATAAAGTATATTTATCAATAAAGCCTGAACAGCTAAATATGGAATTTTTAATGGGTCTTACAAGACAAGCTGGAGATGGTTATCAATTTGATGGAAGTTCAATGCTTGGTGAAGGTGTATTCTTTTTTAAAAAAATTGGTGAAACTATTCAATTAGTAGAAAAAAATACAAAGTTTAGAGCAAAAGAATCCAGAGCAATATATAAATCAGTTAAAAATCACATTCCTAATTCAATAATTACGTCATCCAAAATTTTAAGTGAACCTCAATCAACAACAGAGGCTATATTAGTTGATGCAAATAAATTTTTTATATATGATTTTTCCAATGTATCAAGAAGAACAAATAATAAATATAATTTTGACAAAGAAAATAGTTATTTTAATTATATAAAATCATTTCCACTAAATTCAGAAATAGATTTTTATATACACTATAAAAGTAAAAACCCTAATAATAGATTTACTTTAGCTGAATCTAAAAGTATGATGCATCGTTATCATGTAAGTATGTCTGCAATTGAAGAATCTAATTATATTCCAAGAATGGAAGATGACCGTGTGGGATATTTTTCAACGATACACCAAGATTACTCTAATACATTAAAGGAAGATCCTCATGTAAGATATATTAATCGGTGGAACTTAAAAAAAGCAAATCCACATCAAAAATTATCCAAACCAGAAGAACCTATTGTATTTTGGCTAGAAAATACTATTCCTATTGAATTTAGAGACGCAGTCAAAAAAGGTATTTTAGCCTGGAATCAAGCATTTGAGAAAATTGGTTTTATTGATGCAATCGTTGTTAAGCAGATGCCAGATGATGCTGATTGGGATCCTGCGGATGTAAGATATAATACAATAAGATGGCTGGTACAGCCAGAATCTGCATATGCGGTAGGCCCTTCAAGAGCAAACCCATACACAGGAGAATTGTATGATGCAGATATACGAATAAGCAATGATTATGTAAGATTTTATTTTGATGATTTTGAAAATTTTATTGATCCAATATTAAAAAAAGATATTATAGAAATATGGGAAAGTGATAATCATGCTCATTCTCATGATAATCATACATGCAATTATGGAGAACACTTAAAGCATAAAATGGCTTTTACATGGAATTACCTGATTAGTAATAATATCATTGTTGAAAGTGAAGAATCTATGATGAAATTTGTAGAAGATGGCATAGTAGATTTATTACTACATGAAGTAGGACACACTCTGGGGCTTAGGCATAATTTTAAAGCTAGTTCAGTTTTTACATTTGATCAATTAAGTGATACAAGCTTTACATCTAAATATGGTGTTACAGGGTCAGTGATGGATTATAATGCAACAAATCTCTTAGATGGAGGGGTTAACTACTTTCAGACTAAGCCTGGGCCATACGATTATTGGGCTATCGAATATGGATATTCAAGCCCACCATTTACATCAAATATCAATGAAGAGGATTGGTTAAATACAATCACATCTAAATCAACAGAACCATGGCTCGCCTATGGGACAGATGAAGATTCTTATGGTACAAGTATAGATCCATTAATTAATAGAAGAGATATGACATCAGACCCTATTCGATTTTATGAAAACCAAATTAAGATAGCAAATAAATATTGGGATGATTTGCTTATTAACTTTGAAAAAGAAGGAAATCGTTATCCAAAGCTACGTTCTGTTTTTTGGGCGGGGATGTCTGAATATTATGGTGCATCAAGAAATATTCCTAAATTTATTGGTGGTATACATCATAGTCGACACCACATTGGTCAAAAAAGTGATGTCTTACCAATGACTGTAGTAAACCCAGATGAGCAAAGAAAGGCATTGAATTTTTTACTTAATAATATTCTATCAAGTGAGGCCTTTTCTTTTGAACCTGAATTTCTGAATAAAATGGCTCCTGAAAGATACAGTGACTTATCTGGTAGCATGTGGAGAATGTCAAGAATTGATTTTCCAATTCACAATATTGTTAAAGCATTACAAAAATCAACATTAAGTAAAATTTACAATCCTAGAATTATTCATAGATTACATGATAATATGCTTAAGGTAAATTCTAAAGAAAATATGCTTAGTATATTTGAACTATTTGAAATGACATCAAATGAGCTATGGATTGAATTAGAAAGATTCGATGAGATTAATAGTTTTAGAAGAGAAACTCAAAGCTTTTATATAGATTTATTAGCAATAATTTATTTTGATAGAGATAATATGTTTCCTAGAGATACTAAATCAATAGCTTATTCGACATTGAAAAAAATAAAATCAAATATTTCAGAAGCACTACCATATTATGTTTTTGATGATGAAACTACATATGCTCACTTAAGAGCAATGATAGATAAAATCGATTCAGTTCTAGAAGCTCAATTAATAAAAGGGTAAAATAAAAAAATAAAATATGAGCAATAAAAAAACAACTTATAGTGAATATCTTAATCTTGACAAAATTTTAGATAGTCAAAATCCACTATCAAATATATCTGGGAAACCAATACATGATGAAACATTATTTATAATAATTCATCAAATATATGAGCTTTGGTTTAAGCAAATTATTCATGAAATTGATTCTATTATTAATTATTTTTCAAATCCATCTATTAAAGAAACAAATATCAATACCGTAGTATCAAGGTTAAATCGAATAAATGATATACAAAAAATTGCACTTAATCAAATTGATATTCTTAAATCAATGACACCTATGGATTTTTTAGAGTTTCGAGATTTATTAAACCCAGCATCAGGATTCCAAAGTGCACAATTTAGAATCATTGAAAATTCATTAGGGCTCAAAAAAGAAAATCGATTAAAGTTTAGCAAACAAAACTATAAAGATTTTTTATCAAGACCTGAAAAAAAAATAGTAGAGAAATACGAAAATACAAAAAGCATCTTTGATTTAGTGGAAGGGTGGCTAGAGCGAACACCTTTTCTTGAATCTGAAGAGTTTAATTTTTGGGAATCTTATAAGAATGCAATAAGAAAAATGCTTGATCGAGATATGAAAATAATTCATGATAATCCCAATCTAAATTCAGATGCTAAAAATGAACAAATTGAAAATTATAAAAATATTTATAAAAATTATGATTCACTTTTTGATGAAGAGGAGTATGACAAACTAATTAAAAATAATAGTAAAAGATTATCACAAAAGGCTTCATTGGCTGCACTATTTATAATGCTATATCGAGATGAGCCTATTTTACAATCTCCATTTAGATTATTAACTAAATTAATTGATATTGATCAAGCATTAAATAGTTGGAGATATAACCATGCTCTTTTAGCACAAAGAATGATTGGTACAAAAATTGGATCTGGTGGATCATCTGGATCAAAATACCTAACAAAAACATTAAGCAAACATAGTATATTTGATGATTATGCTAATTTATCAACTTATTTAATACCAAAATCTGCTTTACCTAAATTGCCAGAAACATTGAAAAATAAATTAGGTTATTACTTTATCAATGAATAATAAAAATACAATGTATGGTAAAAGTGCTCTAGTATGTGGAAGCTCAAAGGGAATAGGAGCTGAAACTGCAATTGAATTATCTAAATTGGGAGTATCTATTGTCCTTTTAGCTAGAGATGAGAATTCATTATCTGATGTTTTATCTAAACTAGATCTTTCTTGTGATCAAAAACATTCTTATTTAATTGCTGATTTTGATAATCCAGTAGATCTAAAAAATAAAATTAATAAGCATATTAATAATAATCCTCCAATTCATATTTTGATAAATAATTCAGGTGGTCCTAAACCAGGACCAATTATAAATGCAGATACTGATGACTTTACTGCAGCATTTAATCGCCACCTTATTTGTAATCATATTTTAGTTCAAGCTCTTGTACCAAATATGAAAGAAGCAAATTATGGTCGAATTATTAATATTACATCAACATCAGTCAAACAGCCTATTAAGGGATTGGGAATTTCAAATACTATTAGAGGCGCTGTAGCAAATTGGGCGAAAACACTATCATTTGAATTAGGAGAATTTGGAATTACAGTTAATAATATTTTACCAGGCTACACAGATACACAACGACTACAAGAAATATTTCTTAATAAATCTAAGAAAAGTAATTTTGATATTGAAAGTATAGTATCAGATGCCCATTCTCAGATTCCCCTTGGAAGATTTGCTGATCCTAAAGAAACTGCAAAAGCAATTTGCTTCTTGGCATCTGAAGATGCATCCTANATCAACGGGATAAATTTACCAGTTGANGGTGGAAGATTATCAACTCTATAAATGATAAATATNCAAAATTACATTGATGGCCAATTATATNATCCANTAGATCAAAGATATCTTGATGTTTGGAATCCTTCNAATGGNNAAATATATGCTAAATGNCCAAATTCNAATAATCAAGATTTGAAANTTGCTATTTCTTCAGCTAAAAATGCATTNAATGATTGGTCTAATTTNAATCAAAATGATCGTAGTNATTTTCTAATATCTATTGCTNAACAAATTCAAATTGANCATAAAAANTTTGCANAAGCAGAGAGNATAGATAATGGAAAACCATATAGCTTATCTGAAAAATTGGATATNCCACGNTCTATTAAGAATTTAGAATTTTTTTCTAAAATTGCAAATGAAGCTNAAAANGATATTTATCATCAANAAGATATTATAAGTCATNTAATAAAACAACCTCTTGGAATTGTNGGAACTATATCNCCATGGAATTTNCCTTTATANTTATTTACATGGAAAATAGCNCCCGCTCTTGTTACAGGTAATTGCGTAATTGCNAAACCATCNGAAATTACTCCTTATACAGCTTATTTGTTTGCAAAAGCATGNATTAAAGCTAAACTNCCCAAAGGNGTNCTTAATATATTNCATGGNAAGGGAANNGAAATTGGANANCATATTGTAAAGAATAATGAAATTAAAGCAATTTCATTTACAGGTGGGACTANAACAGGTAAAGANATAGCTATTAAAGCATCACAAANCTTAAAAAAANTAAGTTTAGAAATGGGAGGTAAAAATCCTGTTTTAATTTTNAATGANTGTAATTATGAAAAAATGATTAATAGTTTAATTAAATCTTCATTTTTAAATCAAGGTCAAATATGTCTNGCTGGATCTCGGATTTACGTGCAAAATAAAATTTATANTCAATTCAAAAAAGATTTTGTTGAAAAAGTAAATAAACTAATAACTGGAGACCCATTTGATTCTNAAACAGATCAAGGAGCTATTGTATCAATTGAACACCTAAATAAAATTGATGCATATGTTAANCATGCAAAANAGAATGGTGGNAAAATATTAACTGGTGGTGAAATTAAAAATATTGATGGTAAATGTTCTTCAGGTTGGTATTATAANCCAACAGTAATCGAAGGTCTTTCTCAAACCTCAAAAGTAAACCAAGAAGAAATTTTTGGACCTGTTGTTACCTTAAATAGGTTTGATAATGATAATGATGCAATTGANATGGCTAATAATACATCTTATGGACTTGCTTCAATTNTATGGACTGANGATATAAATAAAGCACATAAGCTTGCAGAATTAGTTGAATCAGGCTTAGTTTGGGTGAATTGTTGGCTTGAAAGAGATTTGAGGACNCCTTTTGGTGGAATAAAAAATTCTGGNTTTGGTAAAGAAGGGGGNAAATATGCNATTGACTTTTTTACCCAAGATAAAAATATATGCACAAAATATTATGATTAAAAAAAATANAACNAGTAAAGCTCCAAAACCTGTTGGAAATTACCCGCATTCTATCNATGTTAATGNAACATTGTATCTATCTGGAATTGGTCCTAGAGATAGTAATGATAACTCTATACCAGGTAATAAATATGATGAAAATAAAAACTTGATAGATTATGATATTGAAAAACAAACACATGCTGTTTTTAAAAATATTAAATCAATATTAGAAGCATCCAATTCATCATGGGATCAAATAATAGATATCACCGTTTTTTTAACAAATATGAAAAAAGATTTTAATCAATTCAATAAAATATATAATTCATATTTTCCTAAATCACATGCTTGTAGAACAACAGTAGAAGTTAATGCTCTACCTACTGATATTGCAGTTGAACTTAAATGTATAGCTTTAGTGAAAAAATAATATGATAATTCCCCCAATAAATTTTAAACAATGGATTAAAGATAATAAGGATTCTCTAAAACCACCGGTATGTAATAAAGTTGTATATGAGGATACAGAATTTATTATCATGGTTGTTGGTGGACCAAATACGCGTAAAGATTACCATGTTGATGAGGGAGAAGAGTTTTTTTACCAGTTAAAAGGTAAAATGATATTAAGAATCATTCAAAATAATAAGCCAAAAGATATTCAAATTAATGAAGGTGAAATTTTTCTCTTACCTTCAAAAATTCCTCACTCTCCTCAAAGATTTGAAAATAGTGTAGGCTTNGTAATTGAAAGAAAAAGAACTAAAGATGAATTGGATGGTTTCCAATGGTATTGTGATCACTGTGATAATTTATTATATGAAAAATTTTTTACATTAAGAGATATTGTTAAAGATCTTCCAATAGTTTTTGATACATTTTGGAGCAATAAAGAATATCGGACNTGTTCTGAATGTGGAGAAATATTAGATAAATANTTTATGCTAAAAATAGATATACATACTCATATTATACCAGATAACCTNCCAGATTTTACTAAGAAATTTGGNTATGAAGGCTTTGTTNAATTANAGAAAAAAAATGAAACTGAAGCTGATATGATGTTATTCAATGAAAATTTTAGAACGATACAATGTAACTGCTGGAATCCAAATAAAAGAATGCAAGAGATGAAAAATTTAGATATTGATGTTCAAGTAATATCTCCAATACCAATAATGTTTTCATACTGGGCAGAGCCAAAAGATGCTTTAGTTCAATCTCAATTTATTAATGATTTTATTTCAGATGTATGCACTAAATATCCTAAAAAATATATTGGTCTTGGTACCATTCCAATGCAATCTACAAAGTATGCAATAAGAGAACTGGAACGCTGTAAAAATGATTTAAATTTAAAAGGAATAGAAATAGGTTCAAATGTGAATGATCATAATTTAAATGAACAGCAATTTCATGATATATTTGCAGCTTGTGAAGATTTATCTCTATCATTATTTATTCATCCATGGCAAATGATGGGTATGTCAAAAATGAAGCAATTTTGGCTTCCGTGGCTTGTTGGGATGCCAGCAGAAACAACAAGAGCAATTTGTTCAATGATTTTTGGAGGAATATTTGATAAATTTCCTAAATTGAGAGTTGCTTTTGCTCATGGAGGNGGGAGCTTTCATTATACATTAGGTAGAATTGAGCAGGGTTTTCTTCAACGTCCTGATTTATGTGCAATTGAAAATTCAAATAGTCCAACTAATTATATTGATAAATTTTATGTTGATTCATTGGTTCATGATATTGATTCGCTTGAATTCTTAATTAATAAAATAGGTGTTAATCAAATTGCTCTAGGAACTGATTATCCATTTCCATTAGGTGAGAACCCTCCTGGAAAAATAATTGAAAGAATTGATTCTATATCTACTAAAATGAAAGAGAGACTTTATCATGGAACAGCTTTAGAATGGTTAGATATAAATAAAAAAATGTTTATTTAATTATGGAATTTGAAACTAATCATACCTTTGCAGAAAAATTAGATAGCAATGATCCATTATCTGAATTTAGAAGTAGATTTCACATCCCAATCTCTAATCCTATTTATCTATGCGGTCATTCTCTTGGACTACAACCAAAAACTGCAAAATCATTCGTTCAAAATGAGATTGATTCATGGAAAGAATTAGGTGTTGAGGGTCATACAAATGGAAATAGTCCTTGGCTTGATTATCACTCATATTTAACAAAAAATATGTCAAAAATTGTTGGAGCAGATAAATCAGAAGTAGTGGTCATGAATTCATTAACAACAAATCTACATCTATTAATGATTTCATTTTTCAAGCCAACAAAAGAAAAATATAAAATACTTATTGATATTCCAGCGTTCCCATCAGATAAATATGCAGTACAATCACAATTAAAATTTCATGGTCTTAATCCAATAGAAGATTTAGTTGAAATTTCTACATTAAATAATGATATATGTATATCTAATGATGATATGCTTAATCAAATTGAATCAAATATTAATAATGTTGCAATGATTTTACTAAGTGGAGTTAATTACTATACAGGACANCTTTATGATATAAAATCAATCGCTAAGCTGGCAAAAAAAAATAACTGTATAATTGGATTAGANCTTGCTCATGCTACGGGTAATGTAGAGCTAGAATTAAATAAATGGAATATTGATTTTGCTGCATGGTGTGGATATAAATATTTGAATGGTGGTCCAGGTGCTCCTTCAGGGATATATGTAAATAAAAAATTTCATGATTATGACTTAAACAGATTTGAAGGTTGGTGGGGACATGATAAAAAAACACGTTTTGACCCACCTAATTTATTTAATCCTATCAAAGGTGCAGAAGCATGGCAACTTAGCAACCCACCTATACTTTCTATGGCAGCACTAAGAAGCTCACTTGAATTGTTTAATGAAGTTGGTATGAATGCATTACGTAATAAAAGTATTAAATTAACAAGTTATATGGAAATGATGATTAAATCTCTTAATAATAAAAATATATCTATCATTACTCCTTCAGAAAAAAATAATAGGGGTTCTCATTTATCTCTTAAGATAAATTCAATCAATAATAATATTGAGCAATCTTTAAAATCAAAAAATATTGTATGTGATTTTAGAAAACCAGATGTTATTAGAGCTGCTCCATGCGCATTCTATAATAGTTATATAGATGTATATAAATTTGTTAATACTCTAAATGAATTATGAAGAATGAACTCACAATAGTAGGTTCAGGGTTAACAGGTCCATTATTATCTACTATACTATCAAAAAATTCAAATTTAAAAATTAATATATTTGAAAGAGCTAGTGATCCAAGAAAATTAAATCAATTTTCAGGTAGATCAATTAATCTGGCATTATCAAAAAGAGGTATACAAGCCTTAAAATTTGCTGGTGTATATAATAAAAAATTTGAATCTTTATTAATTCCTATGCATGGAAGAAGTATTCACTCTATTCATGGAGATATCACATTCCAACCCTATGGAAATAAAAAAGAGCATTTTATTAATTCTGTATCACGATTAGATATAAATAAAACTTTAATGAATTTTGCAGAAAAGATGGGTAATGTAAATATCCATTTTGAAATGAAATGTAAAAAAGCAGATTTAGTAAATAGAAAATTATATTTTGATAAAAAAAATATTAATATTAATTCTCCAATAATAGGTGCAGATGGATATAGATCTATTATATCAAAAAATATATCTGAAATTAATGGAAATAAATTAGACTATGTTGATATAGAGCATTCTTATAAAGAATTAACAATTAATTCTAAAAATGGTGAATATCAAATGGATCCAAACTCTCTTCATATATGGCCACGAAGAGATATGATGATGATTGCATTGCCTAATTTAGATAAAAGCTTTACATGTACACTTTTCATGAAAAGTAATGGTGAAAATAGTTTTGAAGAAATTAAAAATAGTCAAAATTTAATTCAATTTTTTGAAAAAAATTTCAATGATTCAATTCCTTTAATATCAAATTTAGAAACTGATTTTTTTAAAAATCCAACAGGAAAATTAACTGGACTTAGAGTACCTACATGGTCATATAAAGATAGAGGCTTAGTTATTGGAGATGCTGCGCACGCAACAGTTCCTTTTTATGGACAAGGAATGAATGCATCATTTGAAGATTGTCGAATATTTGGAGAAAAGCTTCAAAATGAAAAACAATATAATTGGGATGAAATCTTTCATAAATTTTATATTAATAGAAAAAAAGATGCAGATGCAATATTAGATTTATCTCTAGATAATTATAGAGTAATGAGAAGTGATGTCCTAGATAAAAAACATATTCAGAAACAAAAATTAGCTTTTATATTAAATAATGATTTTCCAGATTATTTTATACCTTTATACACAATGGTTTCATTTACATCAATACCATATGCAACGGTATTAGAAAGAGGAAAAATACAAGATATGATATTAGATGATTTACTTAATAAAAAATACGATAAAGAAAAAGTAAGTAAAATTATTTTCAAACACCTAACAAAAATATCCACTGATTAGTAAATTAATTAATAATGAAAATGACTATTAGATATAACAGTACTACATACAATATTGATTCAAATACTGGTATAGATATATCTATACCAGTTAATTTTAATGAAAATTTAAATCCAAAATTTTATGATACTTCATATCCTCAAAGACAATACTATAAAGAAGGTAATAGAGAATATAATATTAAGAAAGGGGCTGGATGTAATGTACCTATGATAACAATGAATATTCATTGTTCTGGTACACATACTGAAACAGCAAATCATATTATTAATGATGCACCCATGATTAGTGATATTGATAATTTGAATTTTATACCTTCTCAACTTATATCAGTAAATCCTGAAATCAATAGTAATGAAAAATATCATGCAGATTCTGATAATGAAGATCGAGTGATAACAAAAAATCAATTAGAAAAATTAATTAATCCTAATACTTTTACTGAATCAATAATCATCAGAACAAACCCTAATGATATTGATAAAAAAATAAAAAACTATAATTCACATCACCATCCTTATTTATCTAATGAAGCTATAGAATATTTAAAAGAAATTAAAGTTAAACATATTGTTATTGATACACCTTCAATTGATAAGTATAATGATGGAGGGAAATTAGGTAATCATAAAATATTTTTTACAAATAATGATAACTCTACTAATCACAATACTGTAACTGAATTAGTATTTATACCTAATGAATGTATAGATGGAAAATATTTTTTATGTATTGGAGTACCAAACTTTAAGTTAGATGCAGCTCCATCAAAACCAATAATATATAAAGTAAATTAAGGAATAACTATGGAAGCACATATAAAAACAAATAAGGGAATCATCAAAATAAATTTATTTTATGATGAGACACCAGTCACAGTATCAAATTTTATCAACTTATGTAATAGAGGATATTACAATAATATTTTATTTCATCGTGTAATAGATAATTTTATGATTCAAGGAGGATGTCCATTAGGTTTGGGAACTGGAGGTCCCGGATATGAGTTTGATGATGAGTTTCATCCTGATTTAAAGCATGATAGCGCTGGTATATTATCAATGGCTAATGCTGGTCCAGGAACTAATGGAAGTCAATTTTTCATAACACATCTAAAGACTCCTTGGCTTGATAATCATCATACTGTTTTTGGTAAAACCATTGATGAGGAAAGTCTTGCAGTCGTAAACAATATCATTCAAGGTGATAAAATTGAAACAATACAAATTATAGGAAATCTTCCAAGCAATGATGCTATTGATAATCTTATAGAGTCATGGAATATAATTTTAGATAAAAAAAATGATTCAAATTAAAAATAATATTATAAATACATAAACCCTATAAAGTATATATTAATAATTATTAATTGATGCCTAAATCAAAAATTATACAACCATATATATTTTCTCGTATAAATAAAAAAATACAAAATCGTACAGTTTTAGCAGCAATGACAAATAAACAAAGTTATGATAATGGGGTTATATCTGATGATGAGATACAATGGCTTTTAAAAAGAGCCAAAGGTGGTTTTGGTATAATAACAACAGCTGCTACCAATGTCTCAAAAGAGGGAAAGGCATGGGATGGAGAATTTGGTGTTTATGATAATTCTCATATACCAAGCTTAACTAAATTAACTTCTGCTATTCATAAAACTAAAAGTCTTATTATAGCCCAACTTTTTCATGGTGGCATAAAATCTCCACAAAAAATCACAGGATTTATACCTATATCTGCAAGTGAATTAGATTGTAAAGAATCATCTATAGGTAAATCAAAAAAAGCTTCAGAAAAGGATATTAAAAAAATAATCAATGATTTTACAATGAGTGCAATTAGATGTTATGAAGCAGGGTTTGATGGAATAGAATTACATGCTGCGCATGGATATTTGCTCTCTCAATTTTTAGGCAAAAAAACAAATTTAAGAAATGATAATTGGGGTGGAAGTCTAGAAAACAGATCAAGATTAATTATTAAAATATTGAAATCAATAAGAGAAAATATTTCTGAATCATTTATTATTGGTATTCGTATTTCACCTGAAATAGAAAGTATAGGAATTGATTTAAATGATTCGATAAATCTAGTTGATATTTTAAGAAAAGAATCCGTTGACTTTATTCATTTATCATGTTGGGATGTTTTTTCTAAATCAAATTCTATAACGCACAATCAAAAAACATTAACAGAAATAATTACAGGTAGTTATAAAAAATTACCAACAATAATAAGTACTGGGAATATTTGGTCAAGTCTAGATGCAGATAAATTATTAAAACAAGGTGCTGATTTAGTTGGTGTAGGGAGAGTAGCAATAGGACATCCAAATTGGGCAAATAACCTTTCAAATTTAAATTATCAACCTAAAAAACCTCCGTTTAGCGTTAATGAATTAGAAAAAGCAAAATTAAATAAAACATTTATTTCATATATGAAAAACTGGAATGATTTTGTAAAAGAATAAAAGTCAAATTAATTAGTAACTAACAACATCCTGTTTTAGGACTACAAGATGAAGTACTTTCTAATATTGGTTCATCAATACCACATTTATCCTTATCAAGACAATCAGTTTGTTTATTCGTTAATAAAAAACTGGTTCCATTAAAATCTAATCCGAATTTCCCTATTGTATCTGATTGGTATTCGACTTCAATTTCTAAATTATCTAATTTTAATGTTTTTTCAGATAGCTCAATGATATCTAAAAGTTTTTTGGGAGCAAGTCTATGATCAAAATCATCTGCAGTCCACAATTGAAAGTTTGCAATCTTATCTTCTCTAATTGTTCCACCACAATCAATAAAGTTTTTAGTTATAATACCAACTTCAGTTACATGAAAATGTTTTGGTATAGCATTGCCATCTGGTAAAATAAATTTAACAGATTGAAGTTTTTTTAATTTTTCTTTTACATCATTTATTTTCATTTTTAATAATTATCTATTCACAAAAAACATCATCTAATATTTCGTTAACTAAAATAATAATATCCAAAATATCTTTATTACTATCATTATTAAAATCACCCTGACAAGGAAATAAGCAGGTACCATCATCCAAATAAGCATCTGGATTAAAATTATAGGCTTCTATATATGTACAACCACTTTGGCTTTCAGAACAATCTCCATTTTCATCTATAATAGCATCGCCCCACGGCTGTCCATTGCAATCCATACATTCTGTAGCACCACATTCAGGAATTCCATCCCAACAATCCATCTGACCATTTGAATAGAGATTATTTGGGCATACATCACACTCACTAGCGCCTGAGCTAGATGCATAACTACCAGATTGACAATAATCACAATAAGAATTTCCTTCACCCATTGCATACGTTCCAGCATCACATTCATTACAACCCGTAGCACCGCACTCATTCATTCCTTCATATCCAGGCATGTCACAATACATCTGACCATTCGAGCTAGTTCCGGATGGACAGTAATCACACTCAAATGCACCAAAACCTGAAAAAGTACCTGGTTCACATACACTACACGATGAATTTCCTTGACCCATTGCATAGGTACCCATATCACATTCATTACAACCCGTAGCACCGCACTCATTCATTCCTTCATATCCAGGTATATTACCACAATCCATCTGACCATTGGATGCTGTACCAGATTGACATAAACTACACGAAATACCATCAACGCTATAGGTGCCTGGCTCACATGGATAACAATTCCCATCTATATCTGTATATTCTCCGGGATTACAATTACTCTGAGAACCACACTCTCCTTCATAATCAACTTGACTTCCAAAGCATAGCGCTATACACTCATTGGGATAAGTAAAGCCATCAGTTCCACATACTGGGGTAAAATCATTTTCACAAGTACAAGGATCCTGTGATAAAACAAAAGATGATAATAATATAGTTAAAAGCGAAATATGAAATCTAATAGCCATGTTAAATGCTCCTTTAAAAATATAAATAATTTATAATTACAATTTTAATCATCTAAAACCATATTAACGAGTAAAATAATATCTAGAATATTTAAATCTTGATCAGAATTTATATCAGCTAAATTATCATATGATGATCCTGATAAAATCAGATTAACTAATATAATAACATCTAATATATTAAGAGTTTGATCATTATTTAAATCTCCAATTGCTTCTACCTCAAGATTAAATTCTCCATAAAAAAGGCCTCTACCATGAGATACAGCAAGCACCATATTATCAGAATCTCTCATGCTAAGCATATCTACTCTGACATTAGCTAAGCCACTTACTGATGGAATCCATATTGGATTTTCTGATTGTAAATTAGAAGTTTTCCATACCCCTATCTCAGTAGCAATTAATGCAAAATTAATGTCATTAGGGTGAAGTATTCCCCATCGTACAGGCATATCAGGAAGATTCGATTCTTTTTCCATCCAACTATCACCACCATCTAGAGTTAACCAAATTGATGATACTCCATAATTAGAAAATGTTACCATTATTTCATTTTCATTATCTCCAATATCAATAGATGAAATATTTGCCGTAGGAAATAAAGAGCTTCCAATTTCAATAGTATTTGGATCGGTATTAACATTTTCAATTTTATAAAGCCGTCCAGATTGACTACCCATAAATAAAGTATTTTGATTTGAATATGGAGATAGCTTTAAAGCTGAAAAATAAACAGAGGTTCCTGTATTTAAGCTAATTGTTTCTGTATTAGGATTATTAGGGATATTAGATATTTTAATTATTCTATTAGATTGACTACCATTAAATCTAACCTTATTTGCATAAATAATATTATTTTGACTATCATAATCTGCTGGATTTATAAAAACCCCACTGCTTGCATTTTCATAAGAATAGTCATTCGTATCCATATTAATAAAATACCAAGCATTATAATAAGTCGATGTAATGACAATAGGCTCATTATCATCAAAAAAACAAAATGCACCATCACCACCTGTTATCATATCATTAATATCTAACGCTGACTCTTGATATAATAATGTACCATTATCTTGCAGGCCCCCAACAAAATTTATACTTTCATATTCATTAGAAATATCGCCTGTATAAAATTGAAGCGTATTATATCCTTGGTTTCTTTCAATAAAAATAGGAGTATTTGATAACGCATTAGTAGAAAGAAAAACACCACCATCACTAGTAACTGCAATGGTGTTTGGATTATTTGGCTGAAAGGCAACCTGATGTATATCAGCATGAATATAGCGATCACCACCCCCATAATACATTAAATCCCAATCTGATAAATTATTCCAAGTATTGCCGCCATTTGTAGATTTGTATAATTCTAAACCACCTATAAAAACTATCTGCGGATCTTCGGGGCTTACTTCAATTTCCAAAGCGTGCCAAGCCAAAGAAGCCCAATCACTTCCATTTGAGGTCGGTAAATTAACTAATGTCCAAGATTCTCCTGCATCTATAGATTTAATAAGATAATTGCCATAAGATAAATTAAATCCCATATTATTAATATTACCTGATCCTACTGCCCCATAAACTACCTCAGGAGAAGATTGGCATGAAGAAAAAATAATTCTTCCTGGAATATTATTATTATTACTCTGCTGAATCATTTCTTGAAAATCATTGTTGATTGTCCAAGAATTAATATCTCCTGATAGAGAGCTTAATATCACTGCCCCACCTTCACCATTTAAATTCTTCATTGTACCAATAAAAATTTTGCCTGATGAAGTAATTTCAATATCTGCCGGAGAATAGGGAGTATTAGTTCCTGGGATATTAGGTAATACTTGCTCCCAAGTTTCACCATTATCTCGTGATCTAAATAAACCTTCACTTGGACTACTTTCATGATTTTGACCTTGATAAGTCCCAGATACAACTGCAGCATAAATTTCAGACTGATTATTACTAATCTTAACTGAAATATCAGTAACATACTGAAAGCCGCTAGTTGATGGGATTACTTCCCAGCTATCTGGAGCTCCAGCTTCTGTTGATTTCCAAATACCTATACCTCTTGAAGAAGATTCTCTATAGGTAACAAGTGCCGTATTTGCTTCTCCAGTTGCAACATAAAATATTTCAGAATCTAATGGATCATAAATAATTCTAGATACACTTAGATTGTCCCAAAAATCATCAATTGAATTCCATGATGTATTTAAATCAGTAATATCATTATTATACCATAAGCCTCCAGATACTCCTCCAGCCCATACTTTTGTCTGATTTGAATCATTAGGATCAAACATAATTGCTCGAGTCCTTCCTCCCATATTGGATGGAACATTTTGCCATTCAATTTGTCTATCTCCAAATTCATTTTGCATTTCTCTAGTTCTTAAAAATGCCGCATGGAGTCGATCTGGTGGAACATAACCTAATGCTGGGTCCAAACTCATAAAATGATTTTGGAATGTTGCCATATGAGGATGTTCTGGCTTAGGAATTTCTTTTAATTCTTCTTGAGAATGATTAGGAATAATATCATATTGAGATAATAAAAAATTCTCATAACGAATACGTTCTTGGTCTTGATTATTGATAATTATATAACTAACAAAAATACAAGTGACAATAAATAGTAATATTGATTTAAAATTCATAAATGAAAATTAAACAATAATTATCAAAATGATTATAAAATTATAAATCTGATTGAGATGATAATGTTGAATCAGGAATCTCTTGTGAAGGAATCTCACCCCAATAGTTTAAATTAGTAGTAAGAAATGTAATGATATTAGCGTTTGTTTTATAGATAATTGATTTATCAAAATCTTTATAGAAATTTGAATAATAGTTTGAGGGGGCAATACCAAAAATAGAATTTGATAATACTTTTTCATCTTTATCCCATAAAATTAAATTAATTCCTGATTCATTATCTAGCGAATAAATACTTAAATCTTTAGCATTTTTAGATATAGGCAGCATATTGATTTTTACTTTTAACGTCTCATCAAAAAATTTATCAATGGAAGACTGCTTAATTACTAATGAATCATTACCATTAATTTGCCATGTCGAATCAATTCTTTCAATTTCAATTCCATCATTATTTTTAAGAATGAGAAATTTATTAATTTGATTATGATCAAATTCAAATACATTGGCATAATTTTCTTGATAGCTATTCTGCTTAGCATTATCATATAAATAAAAGCAAATTAGGCCAACCAATACACATATTGAAGTTATAAGTTTTTTATCCATATTGAGATTGTAATTCCTCTGAACGTTTTTTTTGTGAACGTAATCTAAAGAAACCTAATAAAATAATAAGAAGAGGTGAAACAATAATATTAAACCATTTCCACCAAGAACGACTAGCATCATCTAATTCAATTAATGGTCTATCTAAGACCTCTCTAGATCGTAAAGCAACTAATTCTGCGTCACCCATCAAATAATCAATTGAATTTTCAATAAATGTATAATTATCTGGCTGTCTCTGAGCAAAAACTCTTGATAAATTTTGGTCTGGATCTGCAAAAAATTTAGATTCTGATAATAAAATTATTTGTCCGCCTTGCATGGTATCAATGAGAACTCCTAAAAGTTTAATACCTTCATTTAAATTATTTAAAATTGGATTTTGAGCACTTTCTGTATTAGGATAAAGATTATAATATCCAGACATTGTTCCAGAATTTCTTGATGTAAACATAATGGGTTTAATATTAACTGCTAAAGAATCAATCACAATTTCACTACAAAAATGAAATTGAATTTTCTCTAATCCACTTACAATAGATTCATCATTACTAAATGAATTAATTGTAGGGAAAAATGGGTAATCATGTGATGCCCATGTTTGAAAAATAGATACTTGTTGTGGGATATTTATTTTACCATTTTGTTTATCTAATAAAAGATTTTCTTCAATATTCACACCATAATCATTAATGAGTGAAAAAATATTAGATTGTACATTAACTCCTTGAAAAAAACCCATTTGCTGATTTAATTCTACATCAACTCGGCTTTGACCTATCAAGATATTTCCACCACCATCAATAAAGCTCTTTAAATATTTCAATTCATCTGTTGTCAATGAGTCTGATATACCATTAACAATAAGTACTCCTATGTCAGATGGAACTTCACTAGACATGGTGATATCTTTAATATTATAACTTTCTGATAATAATTGATTAATTCCTTGGTTGGTGTGTTTGGATTTACTGAACTTAGCAATTCCAATTGATTTCAGATCAGTATCAATAAGTTTTTTAATTTTTTTAGTTAAATCATATTCAAAACCTGTGGTATTCTGTACTACTGGCATAGCCTCAGATTTTCCTTGATATGATAATCCAATACCCAAATAAATTAAACGTGTTTCTCTTCTATCATTTTCCCATACATTAACTTGAACAGGCTGTATACCTAAACTCTGAGCATCGATTTTTGCATTTTCATCGGAATCAGGATTTTTAAATTCAAACTGAAAATTACCATTGGAATGTGCCTGATATTCTTCAAGTATATCCTGAATAAATCTAGAATTATTACTTAAAACACTTGGAAGATCATCAGAAAAATATATGCTAACTATTAGGTTATCTTCAATTTTTTCTAAAATAGAGATTGTAGAATTAGATAAAGTAAATATCTGATTATCTGTTAAATCAATTCTAGCTGGTCTATTATAGGATATAAAATTAATTAATATAATAATACTACATACAATTAATGTGTATAAATAAAATGATTTTTTATCATTTACATTCATTTATTTCCACTTCCTAGACTCTAATAGTCTAATTGTCATAAATAAGAAAAATGAAATAATGCTTAAAAAGTAAATTATATTTCTTGAATCAATGACCCCTCTTGATATATTTGCAAGATGATAATCAACAGCTAAATATTGTATGAAAGATGCCATAAATGGTGGAGTAAATAATAATATTGTTTTATCCATCAAATAAAATATAAGTACTAAAAATACACCAATAATAAATGCTACAATTTGATCTTTAGATATACTACTAGCAAAAATTCCAATAGAAGANTAAACAGCTCCTAANAGAAATANTCCAAGATAGCCAGTAAATATTGCACCATANTCTATATCTGTACCTGTTTGAATTAATGTATAAAACTGAATAAATGTAAATAGTAANCCAACAAAAATTAAAAATANTGCTGATAAAAATTTNCCTAAAACTAATTCCTTATCAGTAATAGGNAATGTNGTTANTACTTCCATAGTACCTGAATTNTTTTCTTTTGCNATTAAACTCATACAAATAGCAGGAATAAAAAATAGATACACAAGAGGTATGATATTAAATAAAGTTCTTAAATCNGATTGATTAATTTTAAAAAAAATATTAGTAAAGAAAAATGAATTCACAATAGCAAAAATAACNAAAAAAATGTACGCCATAGGACTATTAAAATANGANCCAACTTCTTTTTTAAATATATANTTAATATTATTCATNATGTTAAGATGTTAAATCTCTAAAAATACCTTCTAAATTTTCTGTAATAGGATTCATTTTAAGTAATGTCCAATTCATTTTTACTGCATATTTAAATATATCTGAACGCAAATCTAATTCATGATCATACTCAATTAATACTTTAACGACTCCTTTATTTCTAGATATATCAGATATTCGCAATCCTTCAATTTCTTTTTCAATAAGTCGNGTATCTTTAATAGTTGAATCATTAATTTCTAGCTCTAATTTATTTATNCCTTTTCCACTACTAACNAATTTATCTGGAGATCCATCTGCAACAATTTCNCCTTGATTGATAATAATAATTCTATCAACTGTTGCTTGAATTTCTTGTAGAATATGACTAGACATAATAACAATTTTTTCTTTACCTATTCGTTTAATCAATGATCGGATTTCAATAATTTGATTAGGATCTAAACCTGAAACNGGTTCATCTAAGATAAGAATCTCAGGATCATGAATCATTGCAGAAGCAAGGCCAATTCTTTGCTTAAATCCCTTAGAACACTCTGAAACTTTTTTATGAATAACACTATTAAGCGTACAATCTGATACTACCCTATCTAATGCATCATTGAAATGTGTTCCTATAATTCCACGCATAGAAGCTGTGAATTTTAAAACATCATAAACTATCATATCACTATATAATGGATTTAATTCAGGTAAATAACCAATTTTCTTTTGAATTTCTATTGGATGATCANCAATATTTAAATNATCAACATGAACATTCCCAAAAGTAGGGCTTAAATATCCNGTCATAACNTTCAATGTNGTNGATTTNCCTGCACCATTAGCNCCAAGAAAACCTAAAATTTCACCGTCATTAACTTCAAAACTAATATTTTTAACAGCTTCAAAGTTGCCATAATTTTTTATGAGTTTATCAACCTTAATCATTTANCTAGAATGTTCCTTNATAAATACTTCTCCATCCCATTGAAAGCCATCAAAATNAAATTGATCAAATTGATCTATTGAAGTAATCTGATTCATNACAATATATTTAATAAGTTNNCCTTTAACTGCTTTNCCAAAATGTCCTGCAGCTGATTTTTTACCTTTCTTAATAACTANAAAATCAATTTTTTTNACATTNTNTTTTGGTATATAAGCTTTTCTGTGTACCTGCGGTAATAAATCAATAACAAGATCTTCATCTTGAAGNGTCTTTGTNAGNGTATCTTTCCAATGATGTTCAAGTGATAATACATTCATTTTTAATTTATAATTGGGAATTAATGTTAAGGGTGTCACCATGCCAAATAAACCACTAAATATATAAAAATGTTTATCCATGAATTTTTTTTGATCATCTGAAAAGGATTGCCAATCTAAATTCTGATAAACAATTCCTGTATAACGCTCGATTGCATGAGCACAACTACTATTGAATACATCTTCATTTTGTCGATGAAATAATTCTGATTTCTCTTGCGATGTCCCATAAATAGAGGTTAAATCTTCATCATCAATTAATTCAAGTAACGTTACTATTTCTTTAACACTTTTCTTGTAAATGAAATCTGTATCTTTGAATTTAATTCCAGACCCTTTTATTTTTGCCTTGCCTTCACTTGGTGGTATAAGATATTTCATTAGTAATTATTAATTATATATTTTATTTATTTATTTATTTATAATAGGGCAAGAATTTAATTCAACTTAACCTAAATGAGGAAATATTTTTTTTATTTATTTTCTAATTGAGTAATCAAATNATTATATANNGACTGATCAAGCATATANATAATATTCATNTGTTTTTTTACTTCACGTTTTTTNCCTAATGCATCATANGTTAAAGCAAGATAATAATGCGTNCTNGGATTATCNGGTTCAATTTTAANNGATTTTTTTNAAATATTTTGCAGCTTTGATATAATCTTGNTTTTCTAAATAACATCGACCTAAATAATAAAAAGATAAATAATCTTGAGAATTTAATNATAAAGATTTATTAAAATNNANNTCAGCAGAATCATAATCTTCAATTAAATAATATAATTCTCCAATGAAGTAATNNGCAATATANNTNTCATTTGATNNNCNAATAAATAANTTCATATAATCAATTGCTTTANNATAAATTTCCATCTCCTTNTAACACATAGCAATCTGAAAAATAAGGTCTTTATCATCTGGATTAATTTTATATGCATTTTGNAAACCTAANAGAGCTTGCATATAGTTACCAANATATGCATAACTCATTGCTAAATTATAATATATATCTACGGACTGATTGCCCATATCAATAGCCATTAAATAATGAGAAATTGCATTATCATGTTCATTTAAATCTGATTCAATATTNCCNAGTTTAAATAAAATATTAGCATCAACTTCACCAAGTAAAATNAGTTTNGTTAATAAATCTTTTGCCTCAGANAATTTATTTAATGCAATATAAGAATCTGCNATAAGNGANAAATANTTATTATCNGATGGNTTTAATTCNTACAATTTATAATATGCATCAATTGATTCTGGGTATCTTTTTTCTTGAACTAGTACCTCAGAAAATGTTTCAAGGACNCTAATNCTATCAGGATTATAAATNATATAATCTCTTAGGGGCTCAACAGCNCGTTTATAGTTTTGATTTTTATAATGNAATAANCCAAGCCTTAGATTTGCATCAANTAATTTAGGATTAAACTTACGAGCTAAAGTATANTGATTAATAGCATCATCAAGCTCTAATATATTTTCATTAATCATACCTAAATAATAGTGTGCTTGACCATTTTCAGGATTAAACTTCATATATCGCTTTAAAGCTTCATTCGCTCTATTATATTTCTTAGTATTAAAATATGCCATACCTAGATAATAGTAAATCTCTTCATTTTCTGGATTAAGTAATATATAATCTGTCAAATCACTGATTGCTTTTTTATAATTATTAGTTTCTAAATGTGATAATGCTCGAAAATAATAAGCATTTTCATAATATTCATCTTGAGCTAAAATTCTTGTTGTAAATTCTATAACATCCTCATAGTAACTTAAATTATATAGACAAAGTGAAGTGCGGAATAATGTATATAGACTTTTACTATTTATTAATTCAGCTTTTTTGTAATTAAATANGGCAGATAAATAATCATCTTTTTTAAAATACTCATCACCTAATAATTCAAATGATCTATAATCTGAAGGATTATTTTTTATATAATCATTAATATAATAATTACCTAATTCATCTTCAGCTCTATAATAATGAATTAATGATAAAAAGAATTTATCAGTGTGTTGATATGTTGAATCAGAATTTGTATAATTAATTAAGGCGTTAATTAATTGAGGAGCTTCTATAATATTTTTATTAACATAATCATAAAGGAATTCAATATTAATATNATCTGTATCNATANCAATTGCTTTTAATAAATAAGTGATAGCATCATAATANAATCCAGCNTCTATATATGAATCTGCGATATTAACAAGATTCATTGATTGATAATTAGAATAATCTGAAAATTCAGTTGAATCATTCTGACTTATAATATTATCTAGACCAAAAGTGATNGGGTTCCAATATTCTTCATCTCTTGAAAGCAAATTTGCATTAGATAAAACTTCTAATTGACTATCAATTTCTTCAACTTTAGTTGAATCGTTATTAATATTATAAATTTCCCTTAAATAAGNTAGAGANGGCTGTANAGATATCTGCTTTTCTAATAAAAGTTTTGACTGAATTCGTACAGATTGTGTTAAATATATTTCTGCATCTTCAAAATTTGCTGCCTCTATCATTAATTCACCAATNATAAAGCTAGTATTTGAAACACNCTCATTAATAATNCCATAATTATTNATTTGATAATCTAATATTTGCTGATAAATAGCTATTGCATTTANATAATCTCCTGATTCTACTAGTGATTCTGCAATAGTAATAAGCTCATTTTTAGATACAATAATTTCCTGATCTTCTAGCTCTTGATGAAAAGCTGAAGAGAATAATAACATTATAATTAAATATTTGTTTAAAAAAATCATTATTTTCTTTCTATTAACACTTACTATGCTTGTACTTCTTATTTGTTCCATCATAAATTCAAACTCAATAATTATATANATATATACTACAATGGATAGTAATTTAATAAAAGAAATGATTCAAAAAGCAATNTCTGATGCAAATGTTGAAGTTTATGATACAACAGGAACATTTGATCATTTTAAAGTTGTTGTTATTTCTAATATTTTTAAAGNNATGACATTAATTAAAAGACATAAACTGATTTATAAAATATTAAATCAATATATAACCAAAGAAATTCATGCCTTACAAATCGTAGCTCAAACACAAGAAGAGTTTCATAATGAGTAAATGGAGCTTGGAATCATGGAAAAAGCTTCCTATTAATCAATCTCCAGGTTGGAATCAAAGTAATAAGCTAAAAAATNTTATAAAATCTCTAAATAGCCAACCACCNATAGTATTTAAAAATGAAATAATTCTATTAAAAAAACGTTTACAACAAGCATATAATGGAAAATATTTTATAATCCAAGGTGGAGATTGTGCTGAGACATTTTCAAATTTTAATGGTGAATTAATAAAAAATAAACTCAATATTCTTCTTCAAATGTCAATAGTATTATCATATGCCACTTCTATAAAAACAATAAGAATTGGAAGAATAGCTGGNCAATTTGCAAAACCAAGAACAAATCTTATTGAACAAAAAAATGAACAAAAATTTCCATCTTATAGAGGTGATGCAATTAACGGTATTGAATTTTCAGAAAAATCAAGACAGCCAGATCCAAATAGAATGNTGACAATGTATGAGCAATCAGCATATACATTAAATTTAATTCGCTCAATGATTAATGATGGATATACAAATATTAATAATGCTAATCAGTGGGATCTAGATTTTATCAAAAAATCGAAACAAGGTAAAGAATATAGACAAATAATAANGAAAATTTTAAAAGCTCTATCATTTATGAAAACAATAGATTTGATGAATAATCATAGTAATCAATTAGAATTATATGAATTTTTCACATCTCATGAAGGCTTACTTTTAGAATATGAACAAGCACTTACTAGATTCGAACCAAATGAAAAAAAATATTATAATTATTCAGGTCATATGATATGGATTGGTGATAGAACTCGTAATATAGATGGTGCGCATATTGAATTTGTATCAGGGATTGAAAATCCTATTGGTATTAAAATTGGTCCTAGTATTAATCCTGATGAATTAATAAAAATTATAAAAAAAATNAATCCAAAAAATGAAGCTGGAAAAATACTTTTAATATCAAGATTNGGAGTNNANAATATTAATCAAATATTACCTGAATTAATTCAAAAAACTAATGAAAATAAATTAAAAGTAATATGGTTATGTGATCCAATGCATGGNAANACATTTGAAAATAAATATGGNTATAAAACTCGACATTTTAATACTATACTNANNGAATTAGANNAATATATGAAAATTCATAAATCACTAAATAATCGNGCTGGAGGTATTCATATCGAATTTACNAGTGAAAATGTTACGGAATGTCTTGGTGGATTTCAAAAAATTAATAATGATACATTNTTACAGAGNTATGAAACTGCATGNGATCCACGATTAAACAATTTACAAAGCTTGGAATTAATATTTAAACTAACNGACTTAATTAATAAAAAGGAGTATCAATGTCAGAATTAAAAATTACAGGATATGGTGATGACCTGACAATTAATGATATGAGATTAGGAGATTTATCTCCTAAAGACCATGAAAATATTGAAAAAGAAAAAGGTGGACAAAATTATAAACCCTTAGAAGATGTAGTGGTTTCACATGTAAAAGATTCATCAACATTAATATGTAGAAAACCATCAGAGGATAATATTAAAGCTTATATTGAAGAAGAACTTATAGATGGTCTTTGCTGCTACTCAGCTGTTAATCAAGGTCAACTAAATCAAGAAATTGTTGATGCTGTAATACATCATCTACAAAATGAAAAACTACCGACCGTTCCACGCTCTATTAGGCACAAATATATGAGCGCATTTTTAATGGCTACAACTGAAATTACAGGAATGGATAAAGTTGTACCAAAGGTGTCCGGGGTTGAATCGTGGGAATTAACTTTTAAACTATGTAGAAGATGGGGATATCAAGTTAAAAATATTCCACAAGGAAAAGGTATTATTGTAGGCGCAACAGGAAATTTCCATGGTCGAACGGTTGCCGCCGTCTCAATGTCCGATGATCCTGATGCAAGAAATGATTTTGGACCATTTATTCCAGGAATAGAATTAGTTCCATATAATGATTTTGATGCATTGAAAAATTTATTTGAAGAAAAGGGTGAATATATTGCAGCATATTCCGTAGAACCGATACAAGGAGAGGCTGGAGTAATTGTTCCAGATGATGATTACTGGCCAAAAGTAGAAAAATTATGTAAAGCTCATAATATCTTACTTGCAATGGATGAAGTCCAAACTGGATTTGGAAGAACTGGTGCAAATTTTGCTCATCAGCTTTTTGGAGTAAAACCTGATATTATAGGATGTGGAAAGGCAGCTGGAGGTGGAATACTTCCAGTTTCATTTGTTGCTGGTTCTAAAGAGGTTATTAATACTTTAACACCAGGTTCTGAAGGTTCTACTTTTGGAGGATACCCTCTTGCTTCAGTTGTTGGAGTATATGCCATTAAAACATTGGTTGATTTAAATTTAGCAGAAAATGCAAAAATTAGAGGGGAACAGCTAATGAATCATTTTAATGATATTAAAGATGATTTTCCCGATAAAATTAAAGAGGTTAGAGGAAAAGGTTTATTAACAGCATTTGAAATGCATAACCATAAACACTTAGATGGCCATGAAGTATCTGTAGAATTATTAAATCAAGGCGTCTATGCAAAAGAAACTCATCATTCTACTGTTAGATTTGCCCCTGCTTTGACAATTAAAGCTTGGCAAATTGATGATATGGCTGAAAAATTGAGAAATGTTATTAAAGAATTATAATTTATTTATTGCATAAAAAAAATATAAGTTTGAAATTAGACGGCTGATGATAATCACCTTAATGAAAGAAAATATGAAAAAAATATTATTAACAACAATTATTATGCTCGTTATATATTCATGCAGAAGTAATACTGAATTAAATATGGAGCGAGGAGAATATTTTTATCAAATTGGTAAACTAGAACAAGCAACGCTTGAATATAATAAAGTTGTTGGTCATTATAGTAATAGAAGTAAATTAAGTTATGAAAGCACTCAAATTCTTGCTAATGCACACCACAATTTAGCTGTGATATGGTTTAAGCGTGGATACCAATCTAATGATGAAATTGAAAAAATGTCTTATTTAGGTATAGCTAATATGGAAGCAAAACGATCATACTATCTACAGCCAAAAGATGTATATAAAGAGACATGGGATAAAATTCAAAAAGCAATGAAACAGTAAGTTATTCAAAGATAAAAAGGAAAAAATATCGTTCTTTTTATCTAATTGTTAGCCAACAATATCTTCCCCTCCATCAACACGAATCACATTTCCTGTCATCCATGTATCATTACTTAAACCAATTAATGAAACAACTTGTGCAATATCATATGGAGTTGTTAAGCGCTTACTAGGATTAATTTCTAANGTCCGATTAATCATTTCATCATTACCNGGAATTTTTCTTAATGCAGGAGTATCAGTNACTCCAGCTTGGATTGTATTAACTGCAATATTATCCTTAGCNAATTCCACTGCAAGCTGNCGACAAGCAGATTCAAGAGCAGCTTTTGACATAGATACAGCTCCATAACTTTCCCATTGTCTCCTTCCACCTGAACTNGTCATNCCAATAATTTGACTACCATCTAAAAATAAATTATTTTTATATAATGCTTGAGTCCAATAAATCAAGCTATTAGACATAACATCTAAAGTCATATCTATATTCTTTTTATTTAAACTACCATTTTCATTTTTACTAATAAATGGTTTCATACTACCAAAAGCAAGNGAATGAATTAATATTTTAATTTTTATACCCTGTAATTGCTCTCCAGATAATAAAGAATCCATAGCTTCATAATTACAGGCATTCATCTTAATGAGTTTAGCATCAACATTAAATTTTTCAATTTCTTTTTTAAGATNATTTATTGCATCTTTAGGTTTTCTCATATAGAGACCGATAATATTTAATCCTTTGGANGCTAANGAGATTGCACATGCTTTCCCTATNCCNCTTGAAACCCCAAGAATTAAANCATACTGATTTGACATAATTCTTCTTCCTTATTATCTTTACTATTAATTTATAGTATGNAATCTCATCTAACAAATTAAAACTAGAGTNGTATGNGCTTATCTGTNGGCATNGTAGGACTACCNAATGTTGGAAAATCTACCATTTTCAACTCTATGACAAATGCTCAAGTAGCATCAGAAAATTATGCATTCTGTACTATTGAGCCNAATCATGGTATCGTATCNGTACCTGATANNAGAATTGATAAAATCAAAGAATATATTCCAACTGAAAAAACAATATATAATACGATTGAATTTTTTGATATTGCAGGACTTGTTAAAGGTGCAAGTACAGGAGANGGGTTAGGCAATAAATTTTTATCACATATTAGAAATGTAGATGCAATTATTCATATCGTAAGATGTTTTGAAAATAATGATGTAACACATGTAGATGGTGATATTAATCCAATAAGAGATATTGAAACAATAAATACAGAATTAATTTTAAAAGATATTGAGTCTATAGAAAAACGAATTAAAAATATCGCAAAAATTGCAAAAAGTGGTGATACNGAATCAAAAAAAGAATTAGAATTACTTAATAATATGCTTCCANACTTAAATGAAGGTAAAATGATTCACGATTTAGATATTGANAANCAACAATTAAACCAGTTGAAATCATTAGCACTATTAACAGCTAAACCTATGATTTATGTTGCTAATATTGCTGATACGGATTTAATGGAAGANGATAATATTTATGTTANAAATCTACGAACATACCTATCTGATAATAAAAAAGTACTTTTAACATTATCTGGTGCTATTGAAATGGAAATATCTAGNATGGATNTGAATGAACAAAAAGAATTTCTAAATGAATATGGTCTTGAAGAATCTGGACTTAATAAAATGATTCGCTATGCATATCAAACACTACAACTTGAAACATTCTTTACTGCAGGTCCCAAAGAAGTACGCGCATGGTCAATTCGCAAAGGATCAACAGCACCTAAAGGGGCGGGTGTAATTCACTCAGATTTTGAACGCGGTTTTATTAAAGCTGAAGTGTACACAATCAATGATTTAATAAAATATAAAAATGAAATAGAAATTAAAAATGCTGGTAAATTACGACAAGAAGGAAAAGAGTATATTATTAATGATGGTGATATAATTTTCTTTAAGTTTAATGTCTAAAAAATTATATATGATTATTAATAAAATCGAATACTGAAGTTTGAATGGTTTCTTTTTCGTTATCACAATCAAATATATTATGATGTGATTGCTCAACAATCAGTGATGATAAATCAGTGGTACCAATATAATTTTTTACAATATTATAATTATTAAATACTGAAGTCTGATCATCTTTAGAATGAATTAATAGTGTAGGACATTGGATATTTGGNAATACATGTTTGTATGTATATTTGGATAACTTTCGTACTTCATTTAAAGCAATAAGTGGCCATTTATTATAGCCATAATAAATTTTTTGCCCTTTGTTTACCTCATATTTTTTAGGCCTTGACTGAATTAAGTGACATAATATTGGGTTTAAAAAATGAATTTTAAATGGTTTATTAAATTCTAGTACAGGCGCTACAGATATTAGTCCATTTACAGGAAATATAGTAGCAAGATTCATTGCCAATAAGGCACCCATACTAATACCACATATAAATATTTGATCGCACCTAGAAGATAATTCAGCAAATTTTTCTTCAGTAAAACTCAACCATTCTTTATAATTAGTATCATTACAATCTTGAACTGATGTNCCATGTCCAGGTAAATTGTATGCACATACATTGAAATTCTTAGAATCTAAAAAATTAATCATCTTNACTAATTCATANGTAGTATTTGTNAAACCATGTATNAGCATAATACCAATTTTACTNGATTGATTATATTCATAATGATTTNTATCAAAAAATTTAGTTTGATCGAGAAGGTATTCCATAATTCCTTAATATTTTAATAGCATGAATATCATTTAAATCAATTANGCAATCTTTCATATGCTTATATATAATCATTTTTATATTTTTTAGCAAATCTATATTATTAATTAAAAATTCTTCAATTTTGGCAATGTCTTGATTGTTTTGATTCAAAATTTTAATATAATTATGAATTGAATTATCTACAGTCAGTAGATCAACTTGCAAACCTAGTGTTTTATTAAACTGAAATAGAAAATATAAAAAAATAATATCAACTCTTGCATCTTGATTATTAATGTTATTAAATGTTGTAAGTAATAAAATAAATAAAGACTCCTCTTTATGATTTTCTTCACATACTTTATCTAATAAGGCAACAATTGCCATCATGTAATAATAATTATCTAAAAATTTTCTGGTATTAGGAAAAGTCGTTTTTAAATTTACTTCTTTGACATTTTTTAAATTTGATTTTCCATTATAATATGTAATATGAATTATATTGGCTGGCTCAATAATAGCTGAAATATTATTTTTACCTTTCTTTGCCCCCTTAAAAATCACTGATATTTTTCCATGCTCATAAGTAAATAACCTAGAAATAACACTAGATTCCTTGTAGGGAATATTTTTAAGAATTATAGCATCAGTAGATATATACATTATCTATAATTAATAGGCTTTTGCGAAAATCACCTCATGCTTGGCAGGTTTTCCAGTAAATATGCAATTTAAATTGTCTGGTTTTTCATCAAATGGTATGCAACGAATTGTAGCTTTTGTCTCTTCTTTGATTTTCTTTTCAGATTCATCAGATCCATCCCAACCACAACGAATGAACCCGCCTTTATTAATAATATTTTTAAATTCATCATATGTTGATACTGAAAAAATATTTTTATTCATAAAATCATTAGCTTGAACAAACATATTATCTTGGATATTATCTAAAAGATTAGATGTATAAGTTATAACTGAATCAATAGATATATTTTCTTTTTGTTTTGTATCTCTACGAAATACAGTAATTGTATTATTTTCAATTTCTTTAAATCCAATTTCTAATCTTGTAGGAGCACCCTTTAATTCCCATTCATTAAATTTAAAACCTGGACTCATTTTAGGTCTATCATCAAGTAAAACACGTATTCCCATATTAGATAACTGATGAATATATGGATCAATGTAATCTTTAATTTTCTTTAATTCATCATCATTTTTAAAAAAGGGTACTACAACCACTTGTGTTGGTGCAATTGATGGTGGTAATCGTAATCCACTATCATCCCCATGTACCATAATAATTGCACCTATTAATCTCGTGCTTACACCCCAACTAGATGCAAAAACATATTCTTCATTATTATTTTCTGTCTGAAATTTTACATCAAAAGCTTTGGCGAAATTTTGGCCAAGATAGTGAGATGTCCCTGCCTGTAAAGCTCGCTTATCACCCATCATAGCTTCAATGCAATAAGTATCAACAGCTCCAGCAAATTTTTCTGCATTAGTCTTTCTACCAGTAAGAACTGGCATAGCTAGATGATTATGTGATACATTTTTATAAATATCTAAAATTTTGAGAGTTTCTTCTACAGCTTCATCTTTATTTGAGTGAGCCGTATGCCCTTCCTGCCATAAAAATTCACTAGTTCTTAAAAATAATCGAGTTCTCATTTCCCATCTAACTACATTTGCCCATTGATTAATTAATATGGGTAAATCTCTATATGAATTAATCCATTTTTTATACATATGCCATATAACAGTCTCAGATGTAGGACGAACAATAATTTCTTCTTCTAGCTTAGAGCTAGGATCTACCTGAATTGTATTATCTTCATCTGTCATCAATCTTGAATGTGTTACAATCGCACATTCTTTTGCAAAACCTTCAACATGGTCAGCTTCTTTTGCTAAAAAAGATTTAGGAATAAATAGTGGGAAATAAGCGTTACTATGCCCAGTTGCTTTAAATTGTCTATCAAATTCATCTTTAACTAATTCCCATATAGCAAAACCATACGGCTTAATAACCATAGTACCTTTAACTGGGCCGTAATCTGCTAATTCAGCTTTAGTAATGACATCAGTATACCACTTATTGTGATCTTCTGATTTAGGTGTAATTCCTTTTGACATAGTATGCTAACTTAATAATTTATTAAATACATCAATAACTTTTTCTACATCATGTCTTGATATTCCATGATGTAAAACAAGACGACAATGCTTACCGTTATAATCACTAAAAAGAATTCCATGAGATTTCATATGGTTAACTAAATCATATGATGAAATATTAGGATGATTAAAATTAAAAAAGATAATATTGGTTGGAACATAGTCAATATTTAAATCAATCCCGGGAAACTTATGCAAACCATTAGCTAAGTATGTTGCATTATCATGATCATCCTTTAGTCTATTTATCATTTTATTCAAACTAACAATGCCTGCTGCTGCAATAATACCAGTCTGTCTCATTCCTCCACCAAGGGATTTTCGAATTCGTCTTGCTTCAGCAATAAAATCTGCACTACCACATATAATAGATCCCATTGGAGATGCTAATCCTTTAGATAAACAAAAAGTAACTGAATCTACATTCTTAGCTATTTTATCTACAGATTCATCTAGAGCAACACAGGCATTAAATAGTCTCGCTCCATCCATATGTACTTTAATATTATTCTCATGCGCGATAGCACATACTGAATTGATATAATCTAACTCTAATGGAAAGCCATGACATTTATTATGGGTATTTTCAATACAAACTAAACTAGTAGAAGGAAAATGAACATCATTGATACGAATTGCATCTTTAATCATATCAATATCTATGGTGCCATTAAAATGATTTTTTAATTGATGTGAATGAATTCCTCCATAAGCTGAAATACCACCAGATTCATAGATAAAAATATGGGATTTATGACCCATAATAGCTTCAGTTCCTCTTGGTGCATGTACAAGGCAAGAGATTAGATTCCCCATTGTGCCACTACTCACTAATAAAGCAGATTCTTTACCCATGATCTTTGCTGCTAATTTTTCTAGTTTAATAGTTTCAGAATCTTCTACATAAACATCATCACCTAATGTTGCTGTATTAATAGCATGCATCATATCTGATGTGGGTAAAGTTACAGTATCACTTCTTAAGTCTATAATTTTCATATGTTAAGCTCTATAATATAATTTGATTGTGTTTAGCATAATGTAAATGTAAATTATTTTTCTAAAAATGTTTACAGATAATAATTATAATTTGACCAATGGTAATATTATTACATTAAATGATATTGTTCCTATCGCTAATACAATTACAGTAAGTAACAATCGCATTGAAAGTATTAATTCTCCCAACAGTCGCTATAAATCTATTGATTTAAATGGGCTAACCGTTCTGCCAGGGCTTGTTGACTCTCATTTTCACTTATCTAACTTTGGAAAACGATTAGAGATGATAAATCTAAAAGGATTACAATCTATTCAAGAAGTATTTGACGTAGTAAATGAGAAAATAAACGAAGTGGGTCCTAAAACTTTTATCCATGGATTTGGATGGGATCAAACTAGATGGAATACACAAGAATTCCCAACCAATGATATTTTAGACTATTTTACTGATAATCCAATTATTCTTACAAGAATTGATGGACATTCATTATGGACTAACAAAGCAGCAATTAATTTGAGCACATATACAGATGATTTAATCTCTCCAGAGGGTGGTGATATTATTAATCAGTGTATTTTTATTGATAATGCAATGGATGCTATTAGAGCTATTATCCCAAAAAATAGTATAGAAGAAACTACAAGATGGATAAAAACTGCCGCAAATAAAGCGATGACATGGGGTATCACCAACGTTCATGATGCATGGCAAGATCCTTTAATTTTTGAATCCATAAATAATCTATCTGAATCTAATGAACTTCCAATTCGATGTTATGGTATGGTAGGAGCATCATATTTAGAATTAATATCTGATATGCTAAATAATGGTCACTATATAAATAAAAATTATACTGTAAGAGCGGTAAAAGCATTTATAGATGGAGCATTAGGTAGCAGAGGTGCTGCACTACTTGAGCCATATTCAGATGCCCCTAATAGCTGTGGTCTAACGCTTATATCTCATGATGAATTTCTTGATATTGCATCGAAGTGCTCAGAAGCAAATTTTCAGCTTTGTACCCATGCAATTGGAGATAAGGGAAATCGTATGGTCATTGATGTATATTCAAAATATTTTAAAGAAGACTATCGCTGGAGAATTGAGCATGCACAGATGATTACTTATGAAGATATGTTGCGTTGTCAACAATTTCAAATTGTTCCGTCAATGCAACCAAGTCACTGTACAAGCGATATGCGATGGATGAAAGATCGTATTGGTGAACATCGTACCCATAGAATATCAAGATGGAAAACATTTGCTGATTTAGGATTGCCAATTCCAGGTGGATCTGATTGTCCAATTGAAGATGGAAATCCATTATTTGAATATTACGCTGCAATTACCAGAAAAGATCATGATGGTTTTCCTGAAGGTGGTTGGCACCCTGATGAAATTCTTGACCGAATGTCAGCGCTTAAAATGTTTACAACATGGGCAGCGTATGGAGAATTTTCTGAAAAAAAGCGAGGAAAAATTGAAATAGGATTTGATGCTGATTTTACAGTTTTAAATAATGATATAACCTCTTGCGAGCCAGAAGAAATACTTCATACAGATGTTATCATGACAATTGTTGGGGGAAAAATTGTCTACTCAAAATTATAATGCTTAAAGGGATGAAAATATGAATCTAACTAAAATAATATTAATATGCTGTACTCTATCAATAATATTTTCGAAAAATATTAATTCACTGGACCGATACGATGAAATTATTGCACAAGAATTCACCTTAATTAATAATGAAGGCAATATAGTTATGAAGCTTAGTAAAATTGATTTTGAACAAATAAATAATTTAGCTAGCTGGATACAAAATAATTCTGAATTATATCAGAAACTGAATGAGGCACAGAATCAATTATCTAATCATTATGATACACAAATAGATTCTGTAAATAATAATATATTAAAATTAAAAAATAAAATAGACGATGCTCTTTCTATTATCAACAAAGATGTTAATTTAATAACGAACGAATTAAAATCTTTAAAAGGTGGAATGGGAATCCTTGAACAGAAAAATAATATCAATATGGATAATATGAATCAAAAAACTATTCCAATGATTGAAGAAAAAATAGATTCTGTAAATAAAAAAATTGATATGATTATGAAATTTGATGTAATGAAAAAAGAAATCAAAAAAAATAAAAAAGCATACTATCTACCATAAAATAAATTGGAATTGTTAGTAATAATAAGAATGATTTTTTTAAATTAGTATATGCAAAAATATATTTTATCATTTATTCTTTTAATTCAATTATCGTTTAGTGAATCAAATTTTCGATTATATTATGCTTTGAATTATTCCAAACCTTTAATTAATGATGAATTAAGTGATTATATTCAAATTGAAGGATTAACAAGCCATGGAATAGGAATGGGGTTTGATGCAAGTATATTTCAAGTTCAGTTTGGATGTGTTGAAAAACGTTATGAAGGTAGAATTATTAATAACCTTAACGAAATCGCTGAAACACATACCATCTTATCAAGTCAAGACAGTAGATTGATTGATTCACATATTTTTTTCGACACAGGTCTATCTGTACCTTTTCAAATTCCACTTTCATTTTTAAACTCATCAAATGCTGGTACATTAGATTTTGCAGTTGGTTATAAATTTACAATACCAATAGAAAGCTATAGATATATTGATTCTGAGAAATATAAACTGATAGGCTCTTGTAATGAAGAAAATTGTATTAAAAGTATAATTAATAATAATCATGGAATAATTTTATCATCCACTTATTCATCTCCTTTTAAAATTGCTATTGGAATTGAATATTTTTTAGGGTTTAGAAATATAGAAAATGCAATCAGTGAATCTACTAATAGATCTGATAAGCAAATTTTTGGAATTGATTTTATTAACTCTGATGATGATAATATGTATCTATTAAATAGAGACCTATCTTTTATTTTAACATATCAATTTTAATTAACTTCTAAACTAATTTTAAAACCTGTGTGCTTTCTAATATTAAGAACTGTATTGTCATCAAATAAAAGATACTGACCTTTAATTGCAATCAATCTAGCCTTAATACGATTAACTTTAAGTAAATCAAGACTCTTAACTTTATCTGGAAAATTAATATGTGGATATTCAAAATCTACTACTGATTCATTCTTTAAAATAAATTGCTTATACTCATCATCTATTACATTAATCAGTTCATTTTTTAATTTCATTAAATTAATACTGTCATCAATCTCATTTTTAAGCATCCTCTGCCATGCTGTTCGATCAGAAATATGATTTTTCATCTGAACTTCGATAGCTCCTGCCTCATATCTATTAGATGTCTTTGCAAATTTAAGTGCCTGAACTGCCCCCTGGTCAATCCATCTTGTTGGAATTTGCGTAGCCCTTGTAACCCCTATCTTCGCTCCCGCTGTTAGCGATAGATAGACAAAATGCTCTTTGAGACAATGCTTTTTAGACCACTCCATATCTCTTGATTCACCTTCGTGCGCTCTACAGAGCTCAGGTTTCAGTATACACTCCGAAGTGCGAGGTGAATTAATAAAGCATGGATAGCAATATCCCTGTGCAAATGTCTTCTTAATTTCACGTTCACATTCAATGCAGTTTATTTCATTAAGAAAATTTATTGCAATCATTTTATCTAGAAATGTTGATACTGGAATAAGATCATTACCGATAGGAATATCATATGATATAGGGGTTAAATGTTTCGAAATCATTTTTTTAATTTGACCAGAAAATTTCATACTATAATTTAAAATCCTTGTTTTATTGCATTCATCTATGTTTAAATTTAAAAAATATATGGCAACGAATTCTAAAAGTTTAATAATTGTTGAGTCACCGTCAAAAACAAAAACTTTAAAAAAGTTTCTTGGTAGTGATTATATCATCGAAGCCTCTGTCGGTCATATTCGTGACCTTGCTAAAAAAGATTTGGGAGTAGATATTGATAATGATTTTACCCCAACCTATATAGTATCTGAAGACAAA
This sequence comes from Fidelibacterota bacterium, assembly GCA_002703645.1. Taxonomy (GTDB): domain Bacteria; phylum Fidelibacterota; class Marinisomatia; order SCGC-AAA003-L08; family D37C17; genus TMED161. The sequence goes on from NZUX01000032.1 coordinate 70,985, forward strand.
TCTAAAGTAGTACAACAGTTAAAAAAAATTACTAAAGATGTAGATAAAATATTTCTCGCAACAGATCCAGATCGTGAGGGAGAGGCAATATCTTGGCATATTCTGGAAACACTAAAACCTAAAGTACCCGTCCATAGACTTGTATTTAATGAAATAACCAAAGCAGCTATTCTTGATTCTATTCAAAATCCAAAAGAGGTAAATATGGATTTAGTTCGAGCTCAAGAATCAAGAAGAATTTTAGATAGATTATTTGGATTTTTAGTATCAAAAATTCTTTGGTCTAATGTTAAAGGAAAACTATCAGCTGGTCGAGTTCAAAGTCCAGCAATCAAAATTATTATTGATAAAGAAAGACAGCGACTCAAATTTATTGAAAATCAATACTACTCGATTACTGCTAATTTGAAGGTAGACAAAAATGAATTTGAGTCTAAATTGATATCTGCAAATGAAAAATCAATTGCTAATGGAAATGATTTTAATAAAAAAACAGGTGAATTAAAATCTAAAGACTTAATTCATCTTAATCAAGATACTGCTTCAGAATATATCAATAAATTAGATAACAACGCCTGGGTCGTATCTGATATAATAGAAAAACCATATACAAAATCTCCACCTGCACCATTTATTACATCAACTTTACAACAAGCTGGAATTAGTAAGCTACGTGTAGGAGCTCAACGTGTAATGTCAATTGCTCAAAAATTATATGAAAATGGATATATAACATATATGAGAACAGATTCAATCAACCTTTCTAATGAAGCAATTAATGGGGCAAGAATGGAGATAGAGAATTTATATGGCAAAGAATATCTACCAGAAAAGCCTATACAGTATAAAGGTAAAGTTAAAAATGCACAAGAAGCACATGAGGCTGTTAGACCTGCGGGATCTAATTTTATACATCCAGATAAATTAAAATCTAAATTAGAGGAACAAGAGTATAAACTTTATAAGTTAATATGGAGTCGTACTATTGCATGTCAAATGCAATCTGCAAAACTTTTAACAACACAGGTGAAAATTAAAAATAATGATTTTATGTTTTCAGCAAAGGGAAAAACAATCCAGTTTGATGGGTTTTTAAAAGTATATCAAGATGAGGCAAAAGATGGAGATAATGTAATTCTTCCAAAATTACAAAAAGGTCAAAAACTTGATTTTTTAAATGCAGAAGCAAAAGAACATACAACCAAACCAACTCCAAGATACACTGAAGCTAGTCTAGTTAAAGAGCTAGAAGCATTAGGGATTGGCCGTCCATCAACATATGCATCTATTATATCAACAATTATTAATCGTGGATATGTTACAAGAAATAAAGGAACATTAATTCCAACATTTACTGGATTTGCAGTAGTAAAATTTTTAGAAAAATATTTTGATCAATTAATTAATTTACAATTTACTGCAGAAATGGAAGATGAACTAGATGCCATATCAAGATCAGATAAAAATCATCTAGAATTTTTAAAACTATTTTATAATGGCTCTAAAAATCAAAAGGGATTAAATCAACTGCTCGACCAAGAGTTTGATAAATTAGAATCAAAAAATATTATGATTCTTAATGAGAAAAATAAAGATGATATTATATTAAAAATTGGAAGATATGGAATATATCTAGAACGCGGTGATGAAAAAGCAAATATACCAGAAGAGTTTGGACCTGAAAATATATCATATCAAATTGCTGATAAAATGTTAGAACTCCAATCAAAGGAAGATGAATGTGTTGGTAAATTAGATGGTGAAGAAATTTTCATTAAAACTGGACGCTTTGGATCCTATCTCAAATGTGGTGATAAAACAAAAGGATTTCCACCTAACATAACACCTGATAATTTAACTGAAGATATAGCTATACAAATTATGTCTCTTCCAAAAAATCTTGGTAAAAATGATGAAGATAATAGTGATGTACAGGTTGATATTGGTAAGTTTGGACCATATATTAGATCCGGTAAAAAAACCAAATCTATACCAACATCAGAAGATTTATTCAACCTATCCTTAGAACAAGCCATAGAAATACTAAAATCAAAACAATCATCTGGGAAGGTTTTAGGTATTGATTCAAAAACAAAAAAAGAAATTGAGTTAAAGCGAGGACGATATGGTTTTTATGTAACTGATGGTAAAATTAATGTAAGTATTAAAAATGGAGAGGATACCACAATTACTTTGGAAGATGCAATTGATAGAATTAATATTAAAGCAAGCAAATCTAAATAAAGGGATTAATGGATAAAAAAGGCACAATGATTGATTTATTAACGTCATTATCAAAACAGCGTGGTTTCATATTCCAAAGCAGTGAAATTTATGGTGGATTAGGATCAACATGGGACTATGGTCCTCTAGGTATTGAGCTCAAAAGAAACATTAAAAACCATTGGTGGAAAACTATGGTTACTCAACGAGAAAATGTAATTGGAATGGATGCAGCAATTCTAATGCATCCTGATGTATGGCGTGCAAGCGGACATATTGATAATTTTCATGATCCTTTAGTAGATAATAAAGAATCTAAAAAACGATATCGCTTAGATCATCTTCTAGAAGATCAGCCAGATGAAGTCATTGACTTTCTATTAGATAAATTATTTGCTGATAAAACCTTCCAATCCATGGAAGAAGCATATCAAGCAATTGTACAAGAACTAACAAATTTAGGTTCTGAAAGTGAAACAGTATTAAATGAAAGCAAGATGATTGATCCTGAAACACGTAAGCCTGCTGATTGGACTAGCGTGCGTCAATTTAATCTAATGTTTAAAACTCATCTAGGTCCTATTGAAGATACCGGCTCTGCTGTGTATTTAAGACCAGAAACAGCACAAGGAATATTTGTTAATTTTCAAAATGCACAATCATCTTCAAGACAAAAAATTCCATTTGGTATTGCACAAATTGGTAAGGCATTTAGAAATGAAATTACTACAGGTAATTTTATTTTTAGAACTCGAGAATTTGAACAAATGGAAATGGAGTTTTTCTGTCACCCACAAAAAACAGCTGAATGGCTAGAATATTGGTCAAATGAAAGATTGAATTGGTTTAAATCATTAGGGATTAATGATACAAAGCTAAGATTACGTGCACATGGAGATGACGAACTTGCACATTACTCCAGTGCATGCTTTGATGTGGAATATCAATTTGATTTTGGGTGGTCTGAACTTGAAGGTATTGCAGATAGAGGAACGTATGATCTTGATAAACATGCAGAACATAGTGGTAAAAAATTATCTTATTTTGACCAGCCTAATAATGAGCATTTTACGCCAGCAGTTGTTGAGAGTTCTGCAGGTGTTGATCGTGCTATATTGACAGTATTAGCTGATGCATATCAAGAAGAAGAGGTGAATGGTGATAAAAGAAATGTGTTAAAATTATCACCCAAAATTGCTCCTATAACTGTTGCAGTATTTCCACTAATGAATAAAAATGGAATGCCTGAAATAGCACAAAAAATTGTAGATGATTTACGATCTGCTTATAGTTCGTTCTACGATGCAGGTGGTTCAATTGGCAGACGATATAGAAGACAAGATGAGGCAGGTACGCCATTTGGGATTACAGTAGACCATGATACTCTTGAAGATAATAGTGTTACCCTAAGAGATAGGGATACTATGAAACAAATTAGAGTAGGTATTGATAAAATTTCTGATGCCATAGCAGATCAAATAAAATAATGATTATTCTGTAATTAATTTGTTTATTATCTCCTCACCATCTTCAATCTCTAAGTTGAATTTCCATTCTTGCTTGGGATAAATAACAAGACATGGTCCTTGACTACACTTACCCAAACAACCACTTTTATTAATTCTAATGTCTTGGTTTAAATTTCTTTTAATGATTTCTTGTTTAAGATTAGATCGAATTTGAGTACCTATGTGACCACATGATTTTTTATTAGAATTATCACGTTGATTGACACATACAAATACATGCTTTTTATATAATTTATTCATTATTCTTATCAGCACCTATAAATCTAGCTTGATTAATATATTATATCTATTTGATTAAGATAAACTATCTAAAATATCACAAGCATGAGTTTTAGTATTCACTTTTTCATATACTTCTTTAATATTATGCTCATTATCTAGAATATATGTTACTCTACTAATTCCCATATATTCACGACCCATAAACTTTTTCAAACCCCAAACTCCATATGCCTCTAACATTGTATGCGACTCATCACATAGCATCGGATAAGTAAAATTATATTTTTCGACAAATTTCTTTTGTTTTTTAGGGGGGTCAGCTGAAACACCAATAATATTGATATTGAGCTTATTAAATTTTTCGAGTTCATCACGGAACCCAATACCTTCATTAGTTCATCCTGGTGTACTTGCTTTTGGAAAAAACCAAATTACAACTTGTTTTCCTTTATAATCTGATAATGATACTGATTCTTCATTTTGATTTAATAACGTAAATTCTGGGGCTTTATCACCTATATTTAACATGATTATCCTTTTTTTTAATCAAACAAAATTACTATAATTATACCTCTTAATAAAAGTAAACAAAAATAGGTATGAAATGAAAATAATTATATACTCAGCATCATGGTGTTCTCCATGTGCTTACGCTAAAAAATTACTAAATGAAAAAGGCTTAGCCTATCAAGAAATAGATATTGAAAAAGAAAATATATCAAGAGAAAAGCTCGCAGAAATAACAGGGGGACATACTGTTCCTCAAATTATTATTAATGACAAACATATTGGCGGATTTGATAATTTACTAGAATTAAATCAAAGCGGAGAATTAGATAAAATGGTATCAAGTGAAAATTGATTCACAAATATATGATTATTGTGAAAATTACTCAACAAAAGATGATGAGCTTATGAATGATTTGATTAAATATACCTATGATAATAAAGAAGCTCCCAATATGCTATCTGGTAATATGGTTGGAAACTTTTTATATATTTTAGCTAAATCAATTNAAGCAAAAAAAGTATTGGATGTTGGAATGTTTACAGGTTATAGCGCTCTGAAACTAGCTAGTGCGATTCCTCACNATGGTGAAGTTCATACATTTGAATTAGCTGAAAATCATATTNAATCAGCAAAAAAGTTTTTCAGNAAATCGTCATATCAAAATATTTTTATTCACGAAGGAAAAGCCTTAGATANTCTCGAAAAACTACCAAATAATAATTTTGATTTTGCATTTATTGATGCAGATAAAATGAATTATACTGAATATTATAAACGATGTATGATATTAATTAAAAAGGGCGGNATTATTGTTTTAGATAATATGCTATGGAGTGGAAAAGTTCTCAACCCTGATGATGATGATTCAATATCATTATTTAATACAGCACAATATATTAATAATGATAAACGAGTTTTTAATCATATGGTTCCCATTAGAGATGGATTAATGGTCTGTATCAAAAATGACTAATTTAAAAAATAAAAAAATATTATTATGTGTAACAGGTTCTATTGCTGCATATAAGTCCTGTGAATTTATACGTCTTTTAAAAAAACAAGAATGTCATGTTCAAGTGGTAATGACAAATTCTGCTCAAGATTTTATTGGAANGCTCTCACTTGCCTCGCTTAGCGGAAATGAAGTTTTAATTGATACAGANCAATCAGGTCTNGACCATGTAAATTTTGCAATTGAATTTGATTTAATTGTTNTACTTCCAGCNACAGCTAATATTATTTGTAAAGCAGCTAATGGAATTGCAGATGATATAGTCTCTACTATTTTATCAATTTGCGAACAGCCTAAATTATTTGTCCCTGCAATGAATTTTAGAATGTGGCAAAGTAAAGCTACCCAAGATGCTGTATCTAATCTNCGAAANAATGATTGCNTCGTCATGAATCCTAATGAAGGGTATCTTGCAAGCTTACATAAAGGTGAAGGAAGGCTACCAGAACNACATGATACATTAAATGAAATACGAAAAATATTTGATATTCCAACACCTCTAAAAAATAAAAAAATACTAATTACNGCGGGTCCAACAAGAGAGCAACTAGATCCAATACGATTTATTTCTAATAAATCTAGTGGAAAAATGGGGTATGCATTTGCAGAGGTAAGCCGCGATTTAGGAGGTGATGTTACATTAATATCAGGGCCAGTATCAATAGATTCTCCATCAGAAATCAATACGATTTATATTGAAACTGCCGCAGATATGTATAGTAAAATGAAACTCTATTTAGATGTAGATATAATTATCATGTGTGCAGCTATATCAGATTATACTCCAATAGATGTCTTAAATGATAAAATTAAACGTGAAAAAAATAATCTATCAATCAATATGAAACCTACAATAGATATTATTAAAAATATTGCACAAAATACAAATGCACTTATTATTGCCTTTGCCCTAGAAACATCTAATGGAGAAAAAAATGCAAAAAATAAGTTAAGTAAAAAAAATGTAGATTATATTATTTTAAATCACCCTAATCAAGATGATTGTGGCATTGATAGTAACTATAACAAAGTGATAATATTTGATAAAAATAATAANAAAAAANAATTTCAAAAAGATAGAAAAGATAGAATCGCAAGAAGTATAATGAAATTTATTATTAATAAAGAAAAATTAGGAAAATAATAAATGATTCGAAAGTCATCTATACTAATTACNGGAGCAGGTGGAGAAGTAGGTTATGAATTAATTAAGCTATTATCNAATTCTGATAATATCAATATTGTAACATTAGACTTGCACCCACTACAACCTGAAGTAGCAAAAATGGTATCTAATCAAATTACTGGTAATATTTTAGATAAAAATCTTTTAGAACAAATTAATTTAGAATTTGAAATAAAAGAAATTTATCATCTTGCTGCAATATTAAGTACGCGTGCTGAATTATCNCCATATATTGCACANGANGTGAATNTTAATGGTACAATCAACNTNCTAGAATTAGCATTACAACAATCAAAAAGTCAAGATAAGAGCGTAAGATTTTTCTTNCCTAGCTCTATTGCTGTATATGGAGTAGAAAATTATAATCATCGCTATAAAGAAAATGAATCACTAAATCCAATCACTATTTATGGTGCAAATAAATTGTATGCAGAAAAATTAGGTCAATATTATTCAAAACATTACAATCAACTATCTCAAAATAAAACATTTATTGATTTTAGAAGTTTAAGATTTCCTGGTCTAATTAGTAATAATACCATACCATCTGGAGGTACTAGTGATTTNATACCAGAAATGTGGCATCAAATTAAAAATAATAATTTATATGATTGTTTTGTAGGTGAAAATTCACGATTACCATTTNTAGCAATGCCAGATGCAATTAATGCAATACAAAAATTAATGAAGCAAAAAAATACAGATATATTATCGAAGGTATATAATGTCACCTCATTTAACCCATCATGTGGTGAATTTTTTTGCTTGATTAAAGANAAAAATTTGAATGCAAAAATATCATATAAAATTAATGAAATCCGACAAAAAATTGTAGATAGCTGGCCACGTGATATTGATGATACATTAGCTAGAAAAGAGTGGAATTGGATGCCAGNATATAACTTAGAAAAAACAATCAANGAATATTTAACATACTANAATATAATNAAAATGAAAAAAATTAATTCAATATTAGAGCATGANCTATTAGAAATTAAAAAATCAGGCTTATACAAAAATGAATGGNAAATTGAATCATCTCAATCAGATATTATACAAGTTAATGGAAATCAAGTAATAAATTTTTGTGCTAATAATTACTTAGGATTATCAAATCACCCACTGATTGTTCAATCAGCTAAACAAGCTTTAGATGAATGGGGTTTTGGTTTAAGCTCTGTTAGATTTATTTGTGGTACTCAAAATATTCACAAAAAACTGGAAAAAANAATTTCTACTTTTTTATCCAAAGAAGATACCATTTTATATACCTCTTGTTTTGANGCCAATGGTGGACTATATGAAACTTTATTTAATGAAAATGATATTATTATATCTGATGCACTTAATCATGCAAGTATCATTGATGGAGTTCGTTTATGCAAAGCAAAGAAAGCTGTTTTCCCAAATAATAATATGGAAGAATTAGAAAAAATATTAATAGAAAATCAAAATTTTAGACAAAGGATTATCACAACTGATGGTGTATTTTCAATGGATGGTTACATAGCAAAATTAGATCAAATATGTGAATTAGCAGANAAATATAATGCTATTGTTCATGTTGATGATTCACATGCNACAGGNTTTATTGGAGATACGGGAAGAGGATCTATTGAATATCATAATGTAATGGATAAGNTTGATATCATCACTTCAACTTTTGGGAAAGCNCTAGGTGGTGCATCAGGTGGATTTACTTCAGCTTCAAAAAATATTATTAGTATGTTAAGACAACGATCTAGGCCATATTTATTTAGTAACTCATTAGCTCCATCTATAGTGGCTGCATCTATACAAGCTATTGAATTAATTAATAANGANAAATCNATCTTAAATAAACTCAAAAGAAATACAAAATATTTTCGTCAAAAAATAACTGAAGCAGGGTTTATAATTAAAAAAGGTGAGCATCCTATCGTTCCNATTATGATTGGTGATGCNAAATTAGCACAAAATTTATCAAAATTAATGTTAGAAAAAGGAATCTATGTTATAGGATTTTCATTCCCTGTAGTACCAAAAGGAGAAGCAAGGATTAGAGTNCAAATTAGCGCTTCACACTCTATGAAACAAATTGATAAAGCNATTAATGTATTTAAAGAGTGTGGATTACAATTAAATATTATCTAATGTAATAACTGTTAAGGATGTACCAATATTAAAAACATTAGTATTTAAATGTTGTACTCCAAAATCAATTTTATATTTATTATTAATTAAGATTCCTAACCCAAATGCTATATTATCTAATTCACTATATAAATCCATATTATCTAAGTAAAAATATTTTCCGGTATATAAATAAAATTTATCATCTATCTCNCCAATTAAACTTATACCTAATTCTTGGATCTTATCAGAATTATATATATAATTTATTTTCATATTTAAAGGAATGAATTGAAAATCATAAGAACTAGTAATTTTTAAGACTGAAGGAATTGAATCACTTAAATTTGAATATTCTTTAATTATAGAATTATAATTTTCTAAAGCTATTCCAAGCGTTAATTTTTGATTTAGATATGATTTATTCAAACCAAAACTATAAAATAATAAAGCATGAGAATAATTATCAATTTTAGATTGACAATAACCTGCTGATAGGCCATATGTAAAAGATGAAGATTTGATATTAAAGATTGAAATTTGTAGCATATGACTATTCGCAGAAAATTGACGGTTTAATACATCTTTTAGGGTACCATAGTTGAGAATACTAATTTTACTAGAAATAACATAATTGCTAATTGGCTTTTGAAAAAANACTTCATGAAAATTAATATCTGCAGGATATTGNGTAAATGACATACTATATAAACTATANGTTTTNTGATTAATTTTCCGATAATTAGACTCAATAAATGAACCAGAATTCATTGATAAAAATTGATTCATGTTTCCATTCATAGAAATGATAACATTTCCAAAACTAAAAGAAATCATAATACTGGTAGTAATATATATTATTATATTTTTCATAACATGCTTAATGGATCAATATCCAATTTGATAGTTACATTATTATATGCCTTTTCTAATATATGAGTTCCAATNTTTGAATTNAAAAACTNTTGAATTGCTAATGGATTTTTTTTGCTAGCAATAATTAAAGAATTCATTCTCCACTGATTTCGTATTTTTGTAATTGGGGATTCAGCAGGACCAAGAACTTTAAATTGATTTGAATTTTTAAAAATATTGGTAATCTTATTTGATATATTATTTACATCATCGATATTATTACTACTAAAAGTGATTCGACATAATCGTGTAAATGGAGGATATGATAGTTCATTNCGCTCTGCTAATGTCTGAGCGTAAAATGTCTGATAGTTAGATTGAATTGCATGAATTAAATTTGGATTGTCTGGATTATATGTTTGTATAATCGCTAAACCTTGTCTTTCTCTACGTCCAGATCTACCAATAACTTGTGATATAATTTGAAATGTTTTTTCACCTGAACGAAAATCTGGCATGAACATTCCATAATCTGCATTAATTACTCCTACTAAATGCACATTATCAAAATCAAGTCCCTTTGATAGCATTTGTGTACCTATAAGAATATTGATTTTACCTTTTTTAAAATCTCTTAATGTAGATGTTAATGTATCTTTTTTACGCAATGTATCTGAATCTAAACGCTGAATTGATAGTGTAGAAAAATAGCTTTGTAATACTTCTTTGATTTTTTCAGTTCCATAACCATTAAGGATNATTTGATTCTTATCTTTATCTGAAATTTGATCCATTACTTTGCTAGCATCACAATAATGNCATAATAATTTATTATTAGACTTATGATATGACATTGGGACATCACAAAAATCACATGATATTGGATTCTTCGTAGATTGTGAAATAACAGAAGTAGCGTAACCTCGTCGATTATTTAAAATAATGCATTGACCATGGTTAGATATTGTATTTCTAATTTCTTTTAATAATAAAGGGCTAATAATAGTTTGAGGGCCATTATTACTAAAATAATCCATCATATTAACAACTTCAATATTTGGTGATTTNGATTTATAATATGTTTCATCTAAATTTAAAATCTGAATTTTATTCATAATTGAATTATAATAAGATTCTAATGATGGTGTAGCACTAGTTAAAAGAATTGGACATTTTGCATGTAATGCTCGCATAAATCCNACATCACGTGCATTATAATATGGCTTTGGTGATTCTTGCTTATAAGATGAATCTTGTTCTTCATCAATAACAATTAAACCNATATTANNTAANGGAGTGAATATNCTACTACGTGCTCCAATNATAATNTTATATTGATTATTATCAATTTTTTTTAATGTTTTCTTTTTTTCACTTGAAGTCATTTTACTNTGCCATACTGCNACTGANTTTCCAAAATATTTNAAAAAACGATCTTTCATTTGAGTGGTTAAAATAATTTCTGGAATNAATATAATAACATTTTTNCCTTTTTTGATTGTTTCTTGTGCAAGCTTAATATAAATCTCTGTTTTNCCACTACCAGGGATTCCATGAATAAGAAACCCTTTATATTGATTTTTACCAATATATGATTTAATCTTTTGATACACTTTNAATTGTGCTTTAGATAAATTTAATTGAGATGGGATAAGGTTAGAGCTATCTATATCATCATCTTGATAAGTTTTGATAATGATTCCAAGTGAAGATANCTTTTTGATNACATCATATATATTTGAAATTAATAATTTTAAATCTTTCATGGCAATAGGCTTATTGCTAGTTAATAATTTATNAATAATTAATTGTTGATTTTTGGAAAAATTTTNCTCTTTAATNAACCCTTTTTTACTCTNGTTGATTTGAATATATAANTTNTTTTTATTAGTTTTTAATTGAGAATGAATTGATGGAAATGCTGATTTTATACAAAGACCTATAGGAGTAACATAATAATTGGACATCCATATTATAATTTTCCATAAGTCTATGGATATAGATTGAGTATGNCAAATCGACTTAATCGGATGAATTTTACCACTAAATGAAGATTTAGGTAAAATTGACTCTACATGCCCAACATTCATCTTATTTCTAAATGAAACATTAACAGCTGAGCCAATATTTATATTATCTTGAAATTCCTTAGGAACTTTATAAATAAACGATTGAAAACTTGCTATAGGAAATACAATCTTGGCATACATATAATTAAAAGAATTATTTTTCTTCTGAAATAACCTTTAATTTTATACGAGCCTCAATACCAGATCCAAAATCTACTTTTGCAAAATAATTACCAAGAGTTTTAATGGGTTCTTCTAAAGATATATACTTTTTATCAACTGAAAACCCTTTACTATCTAACTCACTAGAAATCATTTGAGTAGTAACAGATCCAAATAGCTTATCATCCTCTCCAGATTTCAAAGAAAAACTTAATTTAATACTATTTAACTTATCTGCTACCAATTGAAGTTCTTTTTGAGTTTTTGCTTCTTTCATAGCTTTTGCTTCTAATTCATTTTCTGTAGCTTGAATAGATGATTTAGTAGCAAGAACACCAAGACCTTGAGGAATTAAATAATTTCTTCCATATCCAGGTTTAACAGTAATAATATCACCTGCTTCACCTAATGTTTCTACTGATTCTTTTAATATTATTTTCATACTATCTCCTCAAATTCTATAGGTTACGTGGATCACTAACAAAAGGTAATAAAGCAATATTACGTGCTTTCTTAATTTCTTTTGTAATTTGTCGTTGATATTTTGATGAAACACCCGTAACAAAACCTGGAATAATTTTCCCCTGTTCAGTTGTGAATTTTCTTAAAAACTTGTATTCTTTATAACTAATTTTTTTTATTAGTTTAGGATCTTCCTTGAATGGACAAATTTTTCTATTATTAGTTAACGCCATTATTTTCCTCACTATCTTCGTTAGTTGATTCCTCAGTTGATTCCTCAGTTGATTCTTCAATTGATTCCTTAGTTGATTCCTCAGTTGATTCCTCAGTTGATTCTTCAATTGATTCCTTAGTTGATTCCTTAGTTGATTCCTTAGTCACCGATTCTGTTTGTGTATCAGATGGTACTGAACCACCTATTTGTTCATCTATACTCATTACATTTTTATCTAATTCAGCTTCATCAATTCTTGATGTAAGATAAGATAAAATGTTAGGGTTATGTTCTAATTCAACAGAAATTTTATTATTAACAGTTCCATCTGATTCAAATTGAACAAGAACGTATGTTCCATACTTTTGCTTATCAATTAGATATGCTAATTTCTTTTTACCCCATATATTGGTACCGATAATGTTGATATTCATTTTAGTCATAGTATCTTGAATAGATAAAATAATATCTTTTAATCTACCAGATTCTAATGCTGGATGAACAATATATAATGTTTCATAATAATTCATGTATTTTCTCCTACTATAAAAGTGGTGCTATAACAAGAGCAACCACTGAAATTAATTTAATTAAAATATTTAACGATGGACCAGATGTATCTTTAAAAGGATCTCCAACTGTATCACCTACAACAGCAGCTTTATGTGCATCTGTTCCTTTTCCACCTTGTTCCTCAATCATTTTTTTTGCATTATCCCATGCGCCACCTGAATTAGATTGAAAAATTGCCATAAGAACACCTGTTACTGTAACACCTGCAAGTAATCCTCCAAGCATTTCAGCTCCACCAGGAGAAAAACCAACTAATACAGGTACAATGACAGCTAATAATCCTGGCAATACCATTTCACGTATAGATGCTTTAGTTGAAATATCAACACATTTATCATATTCAGCTTTCCCATCTGCTGCATTAAATATTTTTTTATCTTCATCAGATGCATTACTCATATCTGCATTATTTTTTTTCATTACTTCAAGAGCTGCCTTTAATTCAGGAATGTCTGCAAATTGTCGTCTAACTTCAGTAATCATATCCATTGCAGCACGACCAACAGCATTCATTGATAACGCAGAAAATACAAATGGTAACATACCTCCAAGCAACAAACCACTCATAACCGTTGGATTTGCAATATTTATACCAGTCAATCCTGCTTGCTGCATAAATGCCGCAAACAATGCAAGTGCAGTTAATGCTGCAGAAGCTATAGCAAATCCTTTACCAATCGCTGCAGTAGTATTGCCCACCGCATCTAATTTATCTGTTCTTTCACGAACCTCTGATGGTAATTCAGACATCTCAGCAATTCCTCCTGCATTATCAGAAATTGGACCATACGCATCAACAGCTAATTGAATACCTGTATTAGCAAGCATTCCTACAGCTGCAATTGCAATACCATATAAACCTGCACATGAATGTGCAACCAACATTGCTCCAGCTATTAATATAATTGGTCCAGCAGTTGACATCATACCTACGCCTAAACCAGCTATAATATTAGTTGCAGAACCAGTAGCTGACTGGTCTACAATTGATGTAACTGGCTTTGTTCCAGTTCCTGTATAGTATTCTGTTATTTTTCCTACACCTAAACCAGCTATAAGACCAGCAAGTGTCGCCCAGAAAACTCCCATACTAGTGTAATTAGTACCCATATGCGTCCATTGAGATGGGAGCATTTCTTGAATGATAAAATATGATGCAATTAGCATAAGGAATGCAGAGAAAAACTCTCCCATATTTAAAGCCTTATGAGGACTTCCGCCTTCTTTAACTTTAACAAAAAATGTCCCAATTATTGACATGATAATACCTGTAGCTGCTAAATATAACGGTAATAATACAGCTTGAGTGCTCATTCCACTTGTCATAAATGCAGCTCCTAATACCATAGTTGCAATAATAGACCCAACATATGATTCAAATAAATCTGCACCCATACCAGCAACATCACCTACATTATCACCTACATTATCTGCAATTGTTGCAGGATTTAATGGATGGTCTTCAGGAATACCAGCCTCAACTTTACCAACTAAATCTGCACCTACATCTGCAGCTTTAGTATAAATTCCACCACCCACTCTAGCAAATAAAGCTATAGATGATGCACCAAGAGAAAATCCAGATAATACGTTAAGGACTAGCGTCATTTCACTCATTCCATTAGATCCATTAAACTTTGAATTATAAAATAAAAATAATGATGATAGTCCTAATACACCTAAACCAACAACTCCAAGTCCCATTACTGAACCACCAGCAAAGGCTACTTCTAATCCTTTACCCAATGAAGTCCTTGCTGCATTTGTAGTACGAACATTCGCTTTGGTAGCAACTACCATTCCAATAAAGCCCGCTAAACCTGAACATACTGCACCAACTATAAAAGATAAAGCAACCAAAGAGTTACCATTTGTTTCATAGCTACCTTTAAAAAACAGTAAAACTGCTACAGCAATTACAAAAATAGATAAAATTTTGTACTCAGCTTTTAAAAATGCCATCGCACCTTTAGATATATTTTCTGCTATAAATTGCATTTTATCATCTCCTGGATCTTGCTTTCCAACCCAAGTATTCTTATAAAACACAAACAAGAGAGCTAAAATACCAAAAAATGGTAAAAAATTACTTAATTCAGTCATTATTATTTTTCTCCTTCAATCTTACATTATATTTATTCATTGTTTTTTCCATAGTATTATTTAAATAAAAATCTATACTATCAGTTGCATGAGTAATCATATACTCTACTTCTTGATGATATTTCTTCGGAAATGGTGCTAAAACATATTTCTCTGATGGCTTCATATTGATATCTTCTAATGCAATACCAATTTTTAATCTGTGAAATTGATCAGATTTTAATTGATATATTATCGATTCAATACCCTTGTGACCACCAGCACTACCTGATGACTTAAATCTTAAAGCTCCAAGATTTAAATCAATATCATCATAAACAACTAATATTTCATCTTGATTATGATTTTTGCATAACTGTTTAATTGCTAAACCACTATTATTCATAAATGTTGTGGGTTTAGCAAAAATATGATTATTATACTTCACATAAACATAATCACCATAACCAGATTTCCATTTCAAAGAACACTTATCTATTATTAAATCTAATACCCAAAAACCAAAATTATGTTTCGTGTCTACATAATTTGTGCCTGGGTTTCCTAGCCCAACAATTAACATTATTTAAAATAAAATAATATTATTAATCAGAATCTTTATTATCTGATTCTGATTGCTCATTAGGTGCTTCACTTTCACTTGATTGACCTGAAGCATCTTCACTTTCGACCTCTTCTCCTTCAATTTCATCAGATTCTTGAGGCTCTTGTTCTATTGCAGCATGCGTCACTGAAACCACTGCAAGATCACTCGATGTCACTAATTCAAATTTATCGCCTAATTCAATCTCACCTGCTTGAATGTTTCCTCCTAATTCAAGATTTGTAATATCTACTTCAATATTATCCGGTATATCTGATGGTAAACATGAAATTTCAATTTCATTTAAACTAGTATTTAAAACTCCTCCTTGAGTTTGTACACCAATAGCATTACCTGTAAAAATAATCGGAATTCTAATTGATATTGCTTTATTCATATCAACACCATATAAATCAATATGAATTATTTTCTCTGTTACTGGGTGATATTGTACTGATTTAAAAATTACATTTTGCTCTTTTCCACCAACTGCAACTGTAAAAATATTTGCTTGGGATTGAATAGCATTTTTTATCTCTTGTTCATCTATTTCAAAAAGTATATTTGTTGAATCATATGAATAATATACTCCTGGAATTTTTTTATTATTACGTAGATTTTTTAAACCCAATTTACCGGTCTCACTTCTTTTTTCAACTGTCAATTTATATTGTTTTGCCATGATAATTACCCTTTATGATTTTCATTAGAAAACATAGAACTAAGTGAAGTTCCATCAGTTACATGCTTAATTGCTTCAGCAAATACATGCGCAACAGATACAACCTCTAATTTTTCAAATTGTTTTTCTTCTGGAATATTAATTGTATTACAAACTATTACTTTATTAATACAGGAATCTGATAAACGGCTTACTGCTTGACCGGATAACACCGGGTGTGTGCCTACCGCTATCACTGAATTTGCTCCCTGCTCCATAGCAGTAGATGCTGCATTACATATGGTGCCTGCAGTATCAATCATATCATCAATGATGATTACATCTTTATTATGTAAATCTCCTACAATATGTGCTACTTTTGCCTCATTTGGTTTTGGTCGTCTTTTATCAATCAATGCAAATCCTACACCTAATCTTTTTGCATATGATTGACTTATTTTTGCACTACCGACATCTGGT
Organism: Fidelibacterota bacterium; assembly: GCA_002703645.1. Lineage (GTDB taxonomy): Bacteria > Fidelibacterota > Marinisomatia > SCGC-AAA003-L08 > D37C17 > TMED161. Next base: position 87,942 of record NZUX01000032.1, read on the forward strand.
GCTAATACAACACCTGTATCAAAATTCAGGTTCATAGATTTTAATCGATCAAATAAAGCCATACTAGAATATAGATGATCAAATGGAGTATTAATGAACCCCTGAATTTGAGGAGAATGCAAATCCATTGCCATAATTCGATCAATACCTAATACTGATATCATATCTAATATAACTCTTGATGAAATTGGTACTCTCGGCTCATCTTTTCTATCTTGTCTCGCATAGCCAAAGTATGGTATTACTGCAATAACTTTGTTTGCAGATGCTCTGCGTGCTGCATCAAGCATAAATAAAAATTCAAGAATATTATCTGAAGGAGGATTAGTTGATTGTACAATAAATACATCCTCATTTCGTATATTCTCTTTAAATGCTATACGTATTTCACCATCACTAAAATTATATGATTCCACCTCGCCTAGATTTATACCGAGATGCTTTGCAATTTCAGTTGCTAATGGTTGATTTGATCTTCCACTAAATATTTTCATAGCTGGGGGACAGGGAGTCGAACCCCAACTCCATGGACCAAAACCATGTGTACTGCCATTATACGATCCCCCAAAAAAAACTAATATTATATAGGGAGCGCCTCATAGGTTTGGTATGCATTGAATGAATCAGAAATATTTCTGATTGATTCAAGGTTATCATAGACACCAAACATAGTCGAGCCACTTCCCGACAAACTTGAAAATAAAGCACCACTATCTTGTAATTGATTCTTTATTTTCATGATTTCTGGATATGTTGATAAAACAACCTTTTCAAAATCATTCCTTAGTAGTGACCAATCAAGTTCATCACTAAGGGGCACAAACTTAGATGCATTTGAATGATTTTCCAAATATTTTTTATATTTGTTATATGCCCATGGTGTTGATATTTCTATATCTGGATAAACTAAAAGAAAATAATATCCATTCAATAGAGGAGATAAGGGTGTTAATTTATCTCCAATACCTTCAACATATTGTATGCCTCCATTATAAAAAAAGAAAACATCTGCTCCAATTTGAGATGAAAGATCATAAAATATATCTTTAGTAATTGGTATATCAAATAATTGACTTAAACCTTTAATGACAGTCGCAGCATTACTAGAACCACCACCAAGGCCTGCTCCAATAGGTATGGTTTTATTAATAGTAATATTTACACCACTATCAATATTATAATACTCTAAAAATAATTTGGCAGCAATATAGCATAAATTTGATTGATCCTCTGGAACTTTCAATCCTTTAGAAGTGATATTAATAACATTAGAATTATATTTAGAAATTTCAATTATATCATATAAGTTAATTTCTTGCATAATACTAGAAATATCATGATAACTATCGGGTCTTTGATAGTTAATTGATAAAGCTAAGTTAATTTTAGCATTGGAATAAAATTTACTGACCATTGAAATGAAGAAATTGCTTTAATCTTTCACTACACTCTTTAGGTCCTAATATGGTAATGAATTGGCTAATATCTGGTCCATGTTCTTTACCTGTAATAGCAATTCTCATTGGCTTCCAAATATTCCCTAATACATTGTATTCAGATTTAATATTATTAATAGTTAATTTAAAATCATCAACTGTCATTACTGTCATTTCCGTAAAACAATCTGATAGTGCCATTAGAAAAGAATATATTTCTTGAGAAAATAATTTATTATCTATATCGATTTTAATAGGTGAAAATACAAAAAATGGTTCAAGTTCTTTTTCAAAATCTTTTAGATTCTCAACACTATCTTTTAATAAGTTAATCATTGATGATGAAATTTCCCATTTTTGGGTTAATAATTTATCTATTAATATCTTTAATGATAAATCATCACATGTCTTAATATATTGTTGATTAAACCATAATAATTTTTTTACATCAAATATTGCCCCACTACTTTTTATACGATTGATTGAAAAGCAATCAATTAATTCGGCCATACTATATATTTCTTTATTATCAGATCCATGCCAACCCAATAGTGATACGTAATTAATTAAAGCTTCTTTTAAAAATCCTTTATTGATATAATCTTCAACTGCAACATCACCTTGTCGTTTAGATAATTTAGATTTATCTTGGTTTAAAAGTAATGGTAAGTGAGCAAAATTAGGTAATTCCCAATCAAAACATTGATATAATAATGCATGTTTTGGTAAACTTGCAATCCACTCTTCTCCTCTTATAACATGTGATATTTGCATTAGATGATCATCAATCACGCTAGCAAGATGGTAAGTGGGATATCCATCAGATTTAATAATAATTTGATCTTGAATTAAACTTAAATCAAATTCAATTTTACCTCGAATATCATCATAAATGGATATAGCACCTTTAGAAGGTACTTTTAATCTGACTACATGATTTTCATTAGCCATCCTATCAATTGATTCTGTAATATTTAAATCACGGAACCTCCGATCATATTCAGCAACAATATCGCTAGGAATATGTTTTTGCTTAATCATATCTAAACGTTCTTGTGGATAAAAACACGGGTAAGCATTTCCGTTTTTAATTAGTTCTAAAGTATGCTGATGATAAATTGATAATCTTTCAGATTGTGTATAAGGGCCTAATTCTCCTATTTTGTGTGGACCTTCATCAAATTCAATCCCTGACCATTCTAGAGTAGAAATAAGATTTTCAACCGCCCCACCTACAAGGCGCGTACGGTCAGTATCTTCAATCCTAAGAATAAGTTTACCATTATTTTGTTTAGCATATAAGTAATTATATAACGCAGTTCTTAATCCACCTATATGCAGATATCCTGTTGGGCTAGGTGCAAATCGGACTCTAACCATCGTCTCTAATCAATAAGCATGTTGAAATAGCAGCAATACCTTCTTTGTTTCCAATGAATCCTAAATGGTCGGTCGTTGTTGCTTTAATTGAAATGCTATTCGTATCATTTAACTTGCAACATATATTATGAATAGTTTCTTCCATAGTCTTTATATACGGCTTAATAATGGGTGCTTGTAGAATAATTGTTGAATCTATATTAATAATACTCCATCCTTTATTAAGAAACTTAGAATGGATATTTTTTAATAACTCTATACTATTAGCATTTTTATATTTGCTATCTGATGATGGAAAGTGATCACCAATATCACCTTGACCTAAGGCTCCTAAAATTGAATCCATAATACTATGTGTGAGAACATCACCATCGCTATGACCATCACAACCATAATCATGTTCAATTTTGACTCCCCCAAGAATTAATGGCCTTCCTTCAACTAAAGGATGTACATCAAACCCATTCCCGATGCGTAGTTGATTCAATAAAGAATTAGCGTTATTCATTACATTATTAACATCGCATCACCGTATGAATAGAATCTATATTTCTTCTTAATTGCTTCTTTATAGGCATGCATTATGAAATCTTTGTTCGAATATGCTGACACCAACATCATTAATGTTGATTGTGGTTGATGAAAATTAGTAATTAACATATCACTCATTTTAAATTGATAGGGTGGATAGATGAATTTATCTGTCCATCCACTTCGTGGGGTAATTTGAAATCCTGACACAACTACGGTTTCTAAGGTTCTAACAGTAGAAGTTCCAACTGTGATAACACGCCGATCTTTTTCTCTTGATTTATTTATTAACTCAGCAGTTTCTGGTGGAACAGAAAAATATTCCGAATCCATATAATGACGAGTCAAATCTTCAACTAGTATTGGCTTAAAAGTTCCTAATCCTATATGTAATGTGATAAATGTTTTTTTAACGCCTTTTTTAACTAGCTTAGCTAAAAGTTCCTTTGTGAAATGCATCCCTGCTGTTGGAGCAGCAACAGAACCTCGCTCTGTTGCATACACAGTTTGATAATTTTCTTTATCACTTGGGATAGGTTTTCGATCTATATAAGGAGGCAATGGAGATGCTCCATTCTTATCAATATAAGGATAAATTGATGGCATATCGTAATCAAACCGAATAACCCGTCCTCCAGAAACTGTATTATCAATTACATCACATATAATACCATCACCAAATATTAATTTATTTCCAATTCGAACTTTTCGTGCTGGTTTCACCATCGCTTCCCATAAATCATTAGCAAGCTCACGCAATAAAAATACTTCTACTTTAGCATCTGAACGATCTTTCTGAGCTATTAATCTAGCAGGATAAACTTTAGTATTGTTCATAACTAAAACATCACCCTTTTTGAAAAATTGATGAATATCTGAAAATTTCATATGTTGAATTGTTTCTTCTTCTTTATTTAGAACCATTAATTTGCAATTATCTCTCTTTTTAGTAGGATGTTTTGCAATTAAATTCTCTGGAATTTCTAAATCAAACTCTGACAATCTGGGTGGTTTCTCTACAGTATAAAAAAACATTTATTCTCCTGTTGTTAGTTTTAGTTACGTAAAATAGTCACAAGCTTTTTGCTGTGCTTTTCTTCCTCTTGGTGTTCTTTGAACAAAACCTTCCTTAATAAGATAAGGTTCATATACTTCTTCGATAGTTTTGGCATCTTCTGAAATTGCAACAGCTAGAGATTCAAGGCCAACGGGCCCACCATCAAATTTTTTCACTAGTGCTTCTAATATTCTTCTATCCATATCATCAAGTCCATTAGTATCAATACCTAATCTTGATAACGTTTCAGTAGCAATATTAATTGATATCTTTCCATCATTATTAATTTCTGCAAAATCACGTGATCTACGTAATATACGATTAGCAATCCGAGGTGTTCCCCTAGATCTTTTTGCAATTTCTTTTGCACTATCTGATGTAATTGATATATCTAAAAGCTCTGCAGAACGTAAAATGATTTTTTCTAAATCATCTGTATTATAATAATCCAACCTAATAATCATACCAAATCTATCGCGCATTGGTGATGTCAAATTTCCCAATCTAGTGGTTGCACCAATTAATGTAAAATAATTTAAATTTAGCTGTACACTTCTTGCACTAGGACCTTTATCTATCATAATATCAATATTATAATCTTCCATAGCAGAGTATAAATACTCTTCAACTACACTGCTTAATCTATGAATTTCATCAATGAAAAACATGTCATGATTTTCAAAATTAGTTAATATTCCTGCAAGATCTCCTGGCTTATCTAATATAGGTCCAGAACTAATTTTAATATTCACGTTCATTTCATTTGCTATTATACGTGATAATGTCGTTTTACCCAAACCTGGAGGGCCAAATAATAAGAGGTGGTCTAAAGATTCTGATCTTTTTTTAGCAGCTTGAATATAAATTTTTAAATTTTCTAAAACTTCTTTTTGTCCTATAAAATCATTAAATGATTGTGGGCGCAGAGAAACTTCTTCTTTTGCTTCTTCCTGATTTTTAACCGGATTGGTAATATCGTCATTATTGGTATCTTTAAATGATTTAATCATGGACTTATAATTTACAACTATATTCAGATGGAAAAAAGAGTATATAATATGATTATTAATCAAATAATTTTTTTAAGAATTTTCCCGTATATGAACTTTTCATTTTAATAATTTCTTCTGGAGAACCTTGAAATAATATGTTACCTCCTTTATCTCCACCTTCTAAACCTAAATCAATGATCCAATCAGATGACTTAATAATATCCATATTATGTTCAATGATAATCATTGAATTTCCACGGTCTACTAATTCATTTAATACTTTTAATAAAATATTTATATCATGAAAATGCAAACCAGTTGTAGGCTCATCTAATACATAAAGAGTTCTCCCTGTACCAATTTTTGATAGCTCTGTTGATAATTTAATACGTTGAGACTCACCTCCAGATAGTGTAGTGGCGCGCTGACCAAGTTTAATATATCCAAGACCAACCTTAATAAGCATTNCTAAATATCTACTTATTACTTTATGATTTATAAAAAAATCAGCGGCTTCATCAATTGATAGAGATAAAATATCATATATATTTTTATTTTTATAAAAAATTTGAAGNGTTTCTCTATTAAACCTTTTTCCTTTACATGATTCACATTGAATATATGTATCAGGCATAAAATGCATTTCGACCTTAATTAATCCAACTCCTTGACAATCTTCACATCTACCACCTTTGACATTAAATGAAAAACGACCCGGCTGATATCCTCTTATTTTTGATTCTGGTAAATCACTAAATAAATTTCTAATATGAGTAAATAAGCCTGTATAAGTTGCAGGATTCGATCGGGGAGTTTTACCTATAGGAGATTGATCAATCGATATAACTTTATCAAGGTGTTCTANACCCTGAATATTATCATAAGCAAGTGGTGTAGCCTTACTGGAATATAAATCGTTTGTAAGAATTGGAAGTAGNGTTTGATTAATCAATGATGATTTTCCAGATCCGGAAACTCCGGTAATACACATTAATTTTCCTAAAGGAAATTTACAATTAATATTTTTTAAATTATTACCTTTAGCACCATATAAACTAATGNAATGTCCANTTCCTTTTCTTCTTGTTTGCTGTATAGAAATATTTTTTTTATTTAATAAATAATCAGCAGTTAAAGAATTGGTGGCTTTAGAAAGGTCTTTAGGACTACCTTCATAAACAATATCTCCACCATTCACNCCAGCCTTTGGGCCCAAATCTATAATCCAATCTGATGCATACATAATTTCAGAATCATGCTCTACTACAATAACAGTATTCCCTAAGTCCCGAAGCTTTAATAAAGTATTAATTAATCGCTGATTATCTCTTTGATGTAAACCAATGGATGGNTCNTCTAATATATANATTACNCCCATCAGNTGCGTTCCAATTTGTGTTGCTANTCTAATCCGCTGCGATTCCCCACCAGACAAAGTATTTGCAGATCTATGTAAGGTTAAATAATCTAATCCNACATCTAATAAAAAATTAATACGCGANCTAACTTCTCTAATAATCTGTGAAGAAATTTTTTCTTCTTTTTTNGATAATGAAAGAGATGACAAAAATTGATTAATATCATAAATTGTCATTTTNGTCAATTCTATAATATTANCATCATTGATACAAACCGCTAAACTAATAGGATTTAANCGATTTCCANTACATTGAATACAATCATGCTTAGACATATATTTTTCAATCCAATCACGAATATAGNTAGATTTAGTNTGCTTATATCGACGTTCCAAATTATTAATAATACCTTCAAAATATATATTTGTGGAAATTTTATATTTTTTAATATCAGGCGTTTGAGATGAATTTCCATATAATATAAAATGTCTTATTTGCTTTGGAATTAATTTCCATGGCATAGANAATGATAATTGATGATCATGAAATAAANTCTTCAAAACATTACCTTGATATGAATCAGAAGAAGGTTGNGGACCTAAAGGTTCAATACAACCTTCAAGNAAATTTTTATTTATATCGGGGATAATTTTTTTGGGNTCCATNGAAACCAATGTTCCTAATCCATTACAATGAGAGCAGGCGCCTGTTGGAGAGTTAAATGAAAAATTTTGNGGTTGTATTTCTTCAAATGAAAGTTCACATTTTGGACAATATTTATTTTCACTAAANAGATATTCTTNNCCATTAAGATTTTTAANAGTTAATATTCCATCTCCTATCTTCAATGCTAATTCTACTGATTCAGTAAGACGTTGNGAAATATTNTTAGATATAATTAAACGGTCTACTAAAACATCAATATTATGTTTTTTATTTTTATTTAAANNGATTTNATCATTTANATCTTTAANTTCATTGTTNACTTGAACNCTTGTAAACCCTTGCTGTGCAATCATTTTAAAAANATCTTTATGTTGCCCTTTTTTTGATTTAATAATNGGAGCTAAAATTAAAATTTTTGNNTTTGNTTTAAGATTTAATATNGTATCAACAATCTGNTGAACTGTCTGNTTNTNAATCANACCATTACATTTNTAACATTTTTGATGACCAATTCGNGCATATAATAATCGTAAATAATCATAAATTTCNGTAATNGTTCCAACTGTTGATCGAGGATTTTTGCTAACTGATTTTTGTTGNATTGATATAGCNGGAGATAAACCATATATATGATCNACTTTTGGTTTTTTNACACCTCCNAAAAATTGNCTAGCATAGGTTGATANTGATTCNACATATCTTCTTTGTCCTTCNGAATAAATTGTATCAAANGCAAGNGTTGATTTNCCNGAACCAGATAANCCNGTNATNGTAATTAATTTATTNCGTGGAATTGAAATATTNATATTATTCANATTATTATCCTTGGCTCCAACAACNATAATATCATTTAAATAGGTATTTGATTTTTTATTNTTATTTTTCATCGACCTTAAACATAAANTAATTTTNNAGTAAATCAAAATTAATTTTAAACATAGAATATGTCTTTATTATTTTAAATTATAAGTATGAAAAAATATTATAAATATGCTACAATAAGTATCATTGCAACATTAATTATAATTCTTCTGGGTGGTTCCAATTCAATTTTAGTCCAACAGATTAAACCACTAGCTGTAATAATTAATTTAATTAATCATAATTATGTTGATGAGGTTGATATTAATGATGTATTGACTGGAGCTATCGAAGGAATGCTTGATAAATTAGATCCTCATTCTTCTTATATCCCAGCTGAAAATAAAGAAGAAGTAGATGAAGTTTTTAGAGGAGATTTTGAAGGTATTGGTATTGAATTTAGTATGATTGATGGATACATTACTGTTATTTCTCCCATTCCAGATACGCCATCAGATCGGGCAGGTATTTTATCTGGAGACCAAATCATAAAAATTGATGGTGAATCTGCATATAAAATTACTCAAAAAGATGTATTCAAAAAACTACGGGGGCCTAAAGGCACTAGAGTTGTAGTTACAATTGCAAGAAAGGGAATGGATGAACCATTTAATGCGACATTAATTAGAGATAAAATTCCCATTCGAAGTATTGCCTCCTCTTTTATGATTAATGATACAATTGGGTATATAAAAGTTACAAGATTTGCAAGTACCACTATGAAAGAGTTTCAAGAAGCAATTAAAAAATTACAAATGGAAGGAATGGATGAATTACTAATTGATTTAAGAAATAATCCAGGAGGATTATTGGATCAAGCATTTAAAATGGCTGATTTATTTATTTCTACAAATGATACTATTGTATTTACTCAAGGACGCATTCCTGGTTCCAGTAGCATGTACAAAGCAAGATCACAGTATCAAGATTTAAATATTCCATTAGTTGTACTAATTAATAATGGTTCAGCCAGTGCAAGTGAAATTGTGTCAGGAGCATTTCAAGATCTTGATAGGGGTGTAATTGTAGGAGAACGAAGTTTTGGAAAAGGTTTGGTTCAACGACAATATGATTTAGATGATGGGTCCGCTGTGAGAATTACCATAGCTAAGTATTATACTCCATCAGGACGATTGATACAAAGATCATATGATGATGGGCTAGATGAATATTATATTAATAATGATGAGGATATAGATTCATTAGAAGTAAATACAAAAAAATATTATACTAAATCTGGTAGAATAGTTTATGGGGGTGGTGGTATTACACCAGATATCATTGTTGATAACAATACACAATATAATAAATCAACAAGAGAGATTTACTTTAACCCTGATAGGTTACTATTTAAATATGCAGATTTAATTAAGGATGAAATTCCAAATAATGTAAATTATATAAACTTTATGGAAACAAGTGACTTAATAAATCAAATACATTTTATGGAATGGTTAGATTCAATTAATATTGATTATAATAAAAAAGAAATTACCAATGAAAAAGATTGGGATTTTATTGTGAACCGTATTAAAGCTGAAATATCGAATTTTAAATGGGGTAGAGAATCATTTTACAAAGCATTAATTCATTCAGATGAGCAAGTTAAAGAGGGAATAAAGCAGTTTGATTGGGCAAAAGATTTAATTAAAAAAAAATAATAATAAATTATTAGAAAATATTTACTTTCTAATAACAGATTTAATAGATAAAAAGGAGTAATAATTATGGTGCAATTATTCATAGATGGCGGTGGGTTTATGTGGCCAATTCTAGGTATAGGAGCGATCGGATTGATTTTTGTAGGTGAAAGACTTTTTCATCTAATATCAGGTTTACAAGCAAATGAAGCATTTGCATTAGACGTAGCAAAAATAACATCAGAACAAGGTATTGATAATGCTAGAAAGCGATGTGAAGAGGTTGTGGGACCTGTTTCAAATTTATGTTACAATGCATTAGAAAAGGCAGATGGTGGAGTAGCAGCAGCAGAAAAAGCATTAGACCAAACTGTTGGTATTGAAATGGCATCCTTGGAAAAAAATATGACTTGGATTTCATTATGTATCGCAACAGCACCAATGATTGGATTCCTTGGTACGGTATGGGGTATGATACAAGCATTTAATGATATTAAAATGGCTAATGATATTTCTCCAGCAATTGTAGCCGGTGGTATTTCTGTTGCATTATTAACTACAGCATTTGGATTAGTTGTTGCTGTTATCTTGCAAGTATTACAAAATACCGTACTATACATAATTGATAATCAAATTGTAACTATGCAAAAAGCTACCGCTTATATATTACAATCAATTGATAAAAGTAAGTAAATGATTTTGCAGCGAAAACGAAAAACAGATGAGGTTAACTCATCATCTATGGCAGATATAGCATTTTTGCTACTTGTTTTTTTTCTAGTTACTACCACAATATCTATGGATAAGGGAATTAATATTATTCTACCTGCTGATGGTAGTGAAAAAGAAGTAGATAAAAATAATCTGGTAAATATTGCAATGAATGATCAGGGAAAAATATTAGTTGATGATTCTCCAAAGATGCTATCAGAAATTAAGTTATTAGCTGAAAAGCGTATGGCTGCTAATCCAAAAATTATTTTTTCTGTTAGTACTCATGAACGTACAAAATATCAAGACTATGTTAGTTTATTAGATGAATTAAAAAAAGCAAAAGCAACAAGAATATCTATAGCAAATCAATAATGAAAATTAATAGATCTACTCAAGAAAGTAATAAAATATCAACGGAATCTCTTCCAGATATTATTTTTATGTTATTAATATTTTTTATGGTCACGACTGTTATGCGTGAATTTGAGGGGCTAGATGTATTAATGCCAAAAGCTAAAATGATTGAAAAGTTGGAAAGTAAAAGACATACATCATATATATGGGCAACAAAAGATGAAATTATTTCCGTTGATGACCGACTAACTGCTGTTGATGGATTAGCATCTATTATGGTCTCGAAAGTTTCTAGAGATCCNAAAATNACTGTATCTCTNAAATCAGATCAAAAAGCNAATATGAAATTAATTTCACAAATTCATGANCANCTAAGAAAAGCNAATGCNCTAAAACTTAGNTATTCAGCNTTAACAAAAGTAAAACCATGAGAATNGATCCATTACTANTAANTTATCCANTTAGAATCCGCCAGGTAACTNTAGGCGTATTTATTGGNATATCTACTATATTTTANGTCTTNCCACGTGCTTTAGAAGAAGCAGAAAAAACAGAATACATTATTAAAGATGAAATTGAAACATTTGATATTCCTCAAACAGAACAAATAGAAATTCCAGAACCTCCTGCAAAACCATCAGTACCCATTGCTTCAGAAGATGATTTCTTAGATGAGGACTACGATGTTTTTGATACTGATTTTGATGATTGGGGTGAATGGGAAGCTCCTCCAGGAGAAGATGAGGGTGATGTNGAATTTGTTGCTTATGATAAAGCTCCAAAAGCTATCATTAGCATTCAAGAAAATGTGGAATATCCAGAAATAGCAAAATCAATGGGTGTAGAAGGAAAAGTNTTTGTTAAATTTTATATTGATAAAAAAGGTAATGTAGATCCAAATAAAATTACTATTATTAAAGGAATTCCTGCACTNAATGATGCAGCTATTTCAGCAGTTCGAAAATCTAAATGGAANCCAGCTCAACAACGAGATATGAGAGTTGGNGTATATTTAACTATACCTATCAACTTCGAATTNAAATAATTTNCGTACGTAAATAAAATTACTTCTTAAATAATGAACGAATATATTCTCTATTAAGTTTTGCAATATTATTAATAGAAATNTCCTTAGGACATTCTGCTTCACAGGAGCCTGTATTTGTACAATGTCCAAAACCTTCTTTTTCCATTTGANTAANCATATTTTTANCTCGTGATGACCTTTCGGGNCCACCCTGTGGTAATAAAGAAAGCTGATTAACTTTTGCNCCAACAAATAACATAGCAGATGAATTTTTACATGCTGCAACACACGCNCCACAACCAATACATTCTGCTGNCATAAATGCTTCATCAGCATTATTTTTATTAATAGGAATTGCATTACCATCAGGTGCATTTCCTGTATTAACAGAAATATACCCTCCTGATTGTATAATACGATCAAAAGCAGAGCGATCAACCATTAAATCTTTAATAACAGGAAAACCTTTTGCTCGCCAAGGCTCAATAACAATACTATCCCCATCATTAAAATGTCGCATATGTAATTGGCATGTTGTAGTACCTTTTTGAGGACCATGTGGCTCNCCATTAATATACATACTGCATGACCCACAAATTCCTTCTCTGCAATCATGATCAAAAGTTACGGGATCAATGTGTTCTAATATTAATTTTTCATTTAAAATATCNATCATTTCAAGAAAAGACATATCTCCNTCAATGTTNCTTACGTCATATTCTTCAAAGTATCCTTTTTCATTGGCTGATTTCTGACGCCAAACAATTAATTTTAAATTCATCATTTATAACTTCTTTCTGCTAATTTAATATTTTCAAACTCTAAATTTTCTTTATGTAATGTNGGCTCTGCATCCTGCTTATATTCCCAAGCAGAAACATAAGAATATTCATCATCTATTCTTTTNGCTTCCCCAGAANCTGTTTGACTCTCTTCTCTAAAATGGCCNCCACAAGACTCTTTTCTATTTAAGGCATCACGAATCATCAAATCTCCTAATTCAATAAAATCAATAACACGACCAGCTTTATCTAGCTCATTATTTAATGTATTAAATTCTCCTGGGATTTTAACAGTTTCCCAAAATTCGTTTTTTATATCTTGTACTAAATTTAATGCTTCTTTTAATCCTTTTTCATTTCTTGCCATACCACAATAGTCCCAAATAACTTTACCTAACTTTTTATGGATTGACTCAACTGTTTGATTACCTTGAACATTAAAAATTCTTTTCATTTTTTCAATTGAATCTTTTTCAGCTTGATCAAATTCAGGCATATCTGTTGTAATAGAATCATTAGAAATCTGANTGGAAAGGTATTGACCAATGGTGTAGGGTAAAATAAAATAGCCATCTGCNAAACCCTGCATTAAAGCTGATGCTCCCAATCGATTTGCTCCATGNTCTGAAAAATTGCATTCCCCAATAGCATATAATCCTGGCACAGAAGTCATTAAATTATAATCAACCCATGTCCCNCCCATAGTATAATGTATAGCAGGATATATTCTCATTGGTGTAGTATAAGGATCTTCTCCTGTNATTTTATCATACATAGCAAATAAATTACCATATTTTGCAGCAACNGTATCTTTACCCATTTTTTCTATAGCATCTTTAAAATCTAAATATACTGCTAACCCAGAAGAGCCGACACCATATCCTTCATCGCACATTTCTTTTGCTGCACGTGATGCAACATCTCGGGGTACTAAATTCCCAAATGCAGGATATCTAGTTTCTAAATAATAATTTCTTTCATTTTCAGGAATTTCACTAGGNGAACGTGTATCACCTTTTTTACTAGGAACCCAAATTCTACCATCATTNCGTAAACTTTCGCTCATTAGAGTTAATTTTGATTGATGATCTCCACTAACTGGAATACAAGTAGGATGTATTTGACAGTAACATGGATTTGCAAAATATGCTCCTCTCTTGTATGCTCTCCAAGAAGCCGTAACATTAGATCCCATGGCATTAGTGGATAAATAATAAACATTACCATATCCACCAGAAGCAAGGACAACAGCATCAGCTGCAAAACGCTGATACTCNCCTGATATAAGATCTTTAACTATCACACCTTTAGCTTCACCATTAATTAATACAATATCTTGCATTTCATGACGTGTATATAATTTTACTTTCCCTTTTTCAACTTGACGACTAAGGGCGCTATAGGCCCCTAATAATAATTGTTGTCCAGTTTGGCCTCTAGCATAAAATGTTCTNGAAACTTGTACACCGCCAAACGATCTATTATCTAATAAACCGCCATATTCACGAGCAAAAGGAACACCTTGCGCNACACATTGATCAATAATATTAGCACTAACTTCTGCTAATCTATAAACATTTGCTTCACGTGATCTATAATCACCNCCNTTTATAGTATCATAAAATAATCTAAAAACACTATCACCATCATTCTGATAATTCTTAGCTGCATTGATACCACCTTGNGCTGCAATGGAGTGCGCTCTACGTGCACTATCTTGAAAACAAAATGAAGTTACATTATATCCNAATTCAGCTAATGATGCCGCTGCAGAACCNCCNGCTAAACCAGTACCAACTACAATAACATTTAATTTTTTCTTATTAGCTGGACTTACTAATGGAATTGATGATTTATAATTAATCCATTTTTCTGATANTGGTCCACTGGGTATTTTTGAATCTAAAGCCATATTAATTACATCCTAAATATATCCATAAGGGAATGATTGCAAATAAAATAGGTATTACTAAAGCATATAGCATACCAATAATTTTAATAACTTTTCGTGTACTAGAAGTGATTAATCCTAAACTTTGAAAGCTACTATAAAATCCATGTAGNAAATGGAGAAAAATNGCTAGCATTGCANTTAAATAAATNATTACATAATTAATATTTTGAAATTTATTAATAACCAAGCTATATAAATCAGNTTCTCCNTGAAAGTGTGCNTTATACCAAAAATCACTTAAATGAATAATTAAAAATGCTAAAATAATAGTTCCTAAAACTCCCATATATTGTGATGAAATAGCATGAGATGGGGAGTTTTTTTTCTTATATTGAACTAAACGATTTTTACGCGAATCAATTGTTAATTTTAAAGTAACTAAAATATGTAATATTATAAATGTATAAGTAGTATATGATAATATTTTAACAGCAGGATTGTTTTGCATAAAATACGCATAATCATTGAATTGGACTTGTGCACCCGATTCTATTGGAATCAATAACTGTAAATTACCTGCAAGATGACCAGTTAAAAATAAAATTAAAAATAAGCCCGATAAAGCTGCTAAATATTTATTTAAAATATAATACTTCACAAAATTAGATATTAATATATTTAAAAAGGAATATCATCATCTGTAATAGATTCTGATGTATCCAAAGTTGTATTGCTTGTTGAATCGGAAGTAGGCAATGGATTAGATGCTAAGTTATCATTATTAGATGGCATAGAATTATTTATTGGCATAACATCTTGTCCATAATAATCAATAGCAAGTTGTGATAATGAATCTCTTAATTCTTTATCAGCCCATACTGTATCATAATATTCATCATCGCTACCTTTTTGACTTGGGAAACCTACAAACAGTCCATTAATACCTTGAACTAATTTAAAACCCTTAACTGTAAAGCCTTCTTCTGTCTCTAAATCAAAGAATGCTTTGATTTTTCCCCATTCACCTTTATTCATTCGTTGAATTTTCAATGTATTTCTCTCTCCTATAANTTTAGTATAATTTAAGCNTTGAAAAACAATATTTCAATCGAATATAATCNATATTTATTTGATTTTACATAAAATCATAATAGATTCATTTATTCTTCAATTAATNGGTGGCTTTAATGAAATTAGTNTATTCTTTTGGTAATGAATCGGCTGATGGTAATATTCAGCAAAAAAAATTACTNGGTGGGAAAGGTGCTAATCTAGCTGAAATGACCAACCTTAATATNCCTGTTCCTCCAGGNTTTACAATTACAACTGATGTATGTAGATATTTTATAGATAATGAACAACTTCCAGATGCATTAAATAATCAGGTTTTACAATCAATTAATAAAATTGAAGATATTATGAATAAAAAATTTGGAAATCCTAAAAATCCACTATTAGTATCAATAAGATCTGGGGCCATGATATCAATGCCAGGAATGATGGAAACAGTTTTAAATGTAGGCTTAACTGATAAAACCGTTCNGGGGCTGGCAAGCTCATCTGATAATCCACGATTTGCATATGATTCCTATCGAAGATTAATCATGATGTATGCTGATGTNGTAATGGAAAAANCAAATNATNCTNTTAATAAGAATGAGTATGGTATTCGTAATAAACTTGAATNACATATGGATAAATTTAAAAAAGAAAAAAAGTATACGAAAGATACAGATTTAAATGAAAAGGATNTAAAAAGATTATGTGANCAATTCAANCAAATAATTAAAGAAACTTTTGGTACTTCATTTCCAGANGATCCTTACGTACAACTTTGGAGTTCAATCCAGGCNGTGTTTCAATCTTGGANTGGNGATAGGGCAAAAAAATATAGAAAGATAGAAGGTATATCTGATAGAATGGGNACTGCTGTTAATGTGCAAAGTATGGTATTTGGAAATATGGGAGATGGTTCGGCAACTGGTGTTGCTTTTACACGCAACCCCTCAACAGGAGAAAATATATTTTACGGAGAATGGCTTGAAAATGCACAAGGAGAAGATGTAGTAGCAGGCATTAGAACACCTAACCCAATTAATAATGAAAGTAAATCCATTCAATCAAAGCAGCTAATCAGTTTAGAAGAAAAATATCCAAAATTATATAATGAATTATATCAGATTAAAAATAATCTAGAATTATACTATAAAGATATGCAAGATATTGAATTNACTATTGAAAATCAAAANTTATGGATGCTACAAACAAGAAAAGGAAAACGTAATGGNANGTCTGCCATTCAAATTGCATTTGATTTAGAAAAAGAAGNAATNATTCATGAAGCTGATATTCTAAATCGAATTTCANCTANGCATCTAAATGAAATTATGCTTCCAATTATTGATTCAAATGAAGAAAAATCTGCTCAAATNATAAGTAGNGGATTACCTGCNGGNCCNGGTGGGGCAACGGGCCAAATTGTATTTACNTCTNANAAAGCTAAAAAATGGNATGAAGAAGGAAAAGATGTAATTTTANTAAGAGAGGAAACTTCCCCAGAAGACGTTNATGGAATGTATGCTGCAAAAGGTATCCTAACATCAAGAGGNGGAATGACTTCTCATGCTGCTCTTGTAGCGCGTGGTTGGGGAAAATGCTGTATTGTTGGATGTTCTGATTTAATAATTAATGATTCTCATCAGAGCATGATAATTAATAANACAACATATAAAGAAGGTGATTGGTTAACATTNAATGGTAGTTNAGGTACAGTNTATANTGGAAAACTATCNTTGGTTANAAATGATATTAATGATAACCCTTTATTTAAAAAGATAATGAATTTATCACAAAAATATGGGGGTGTTGTAGTNCGTGCAAANGCAGATTCTAAAAAAGATGCATTAAATGCTAGNNNAATGGGNGCACAAGGAATTGGATTATGTAGAACTGAACATATGTTTTTTAGCCCAGNTCGTATTTTAAGTATGAGAAAAATGATTCTTTCAACTAATCTACAAGAAAGAGAAANTGCATTAAATGAATTGCTTCCTTATCAACAAAAAGATTTTTATGANATTTTNAANATAATGAACTNCTATCCAGTAACAATTCGACTTTTAGATCCACCTCTNCATGAATTTTTNCCACAAACTAAGCNGCAAGTTCAAGAACTTTCCAATGAATTAAACNTTNANGTNAANATAATTAATCAAATTATTAANGATTTACATGAAACAAATCCTATGCTTGGACATAGAGGATGTAGATTAGGTATTACATATCCTGAAATTACTGCTATGCAAGCTCAGGCTATATTTAATGCAAGCAAAAAGCTTATTGATGAAGGATTCAATCCATGTCCTGAAATTATGATTCCATTAATTGGTACTGAAAAAGAATTTATTCATCAAAAAAAAATCATTCAATCAGTATATGAAAAAATGAATTTTAAAATGGAATATAAAATTGGAACAATGATTGAATTACCGCGCGCATGCCTGATTGCTGATAAAATTGCGCAGCATGCGGACTTCTTTTCATTTGGAACAAATGATTTAACTCAAACAACATTTGGATATTCGCGTGATGATATTGGTGGGTTTATATATAATTATTTAAATCAATCAGTTTTACCTAATGATCCATTTGAAAGTATTGATACAGATGGTGTAGGACAATTAATACAAATTGCAGTAGAAAAGGGTAAAGCTAAAAATATAAAAATTGGAATCTGCGGTGAACATGGTGGTGACCCCAAATCAATTCAATTCTTTCACGATATAAAATTAGATTATGTAAGCTGCTCTCCATTTAGAGTGCCAATTGCACGATTAGTATCAGCCCAGTGTAACAATAAGTAAAAGAGATGCCATATTTTGAGAAATTTATTGAAATTGCTTATATTTACGTATTGGATATAAAAAATAACGAGGAGAAACAATGTTTAAAAAATTTAACTTAATTGTTTTAATGCTATGTGGAAGTTTTTTAATAGCACAAGAACTAACAAAAGAGCAACAAGAAGAAATTAAACAAAAAACTCTTGAAGAGTTTGCAAAAATTATTTTCTCTAATGCTATGGAGGCTAAGAGGGCATTCCAACAAGAACAAGTTAGAGAAGAAATTATCGAAAATTTTGCGACCACTGCACCAAGATCGGAATTTATTGTTAATGCAGATATCTCTAGTGAGTTAGCTGCTGGTGTAGATGGTGCAACAATTTATGTATCTGCAGATGGACAAAATACTTGGCAATCAGCTGATGCAAATTTATTAGGTACTTTAGGCTACGAAAATACATGGGAAGGTATTGTGAATACAGGGGATGGAAATACAATTCACTCCTATTTATCAGGTGTTGTTGAATCTGGCGTCTTGGGTGATGATGTCGATTTTGGAACAATTATAGTATCAGGCTCTCCTCATAATTCATCTGGTAGTTTTCCTCCAGGTAGTAATATGTATGCAACTCTAGTAAATGATGAACAAGGGGATACATCATCTGATCAGGATATTTTATCTGTTCGAGGAACTTATTTAGGTGAAGAAATGGAAGATGCAGATGGAAATGTATATACAGATGTAGAAAGATTTTATGTGAGTCTCGATTTAAATGGGGGGTGTTGTGATGCTGGAGGTTTATTTGGACCATGGTATTTATATGGAGTTGGTCTAGTGAATCCTGAAGCAACATCAGATGTTGCCTATGCTGTTGGATGGGGTGATGGAGGTTTTGGACAATTAACGCCAGGACTACTAAAAGTAAGTGGCGACTTAGCTAGTGGTGATGTGGAAGGTTTTGAATATTTATCAACAAATATTGCTTATAATACAAATGGAAATAGTATGCAAGCCACTGCTCTAATGGATTTATTAACAAATGATCCAGAGTGGGGAGTGTGGCCTAACTCATATAATGGATTTATTGCATTAGGTGTGACAGTTGAAGCATCACTTAGCGGTTTAGATGTTGCAGCAGATGTTAAGGACCAAACGAATCCTGGATTATTAATATGTACAACAACTACTCAAACTGGTAATGTACCTTTAGTATTATCTAATCCAGATTTTGATGTAGAAACCAATACTTTATCTGTAGACTATTCCGATGCAGATGGAAATCTTCCATGGTTTAAATCAGCACAAATTTGCTATCCCAATGATGGTGCTTGTTTTTACAGTACCGATATGATTCCTGATTCACATACATATGAAGAGGGTGTAACATTTTCGGTATCATTTACAGATGATGATATAGGCGCACCTCCTGGTGACTATGATGCCAAATTTTGGTTTTCAGATGCAGATATTGATGAATACCCAAGTGCGCAAATCATAATACCAATTACAGTTGGTGGATCTGGATGTGGTTTGGTCGGTGATACAAATGGGGATAGTACATTAAATGTACTAGATGTCGTACTGCTTGTGAATATTATTTTAGATGCAAATGCTAGTGGGGATGATTGTTCTGATGTAAATGGCGATGGTGCATTTAATGTATTAGATGTAGTACTTCTCGTTAATTTAATTTTAAATCCATAAAATATAATTATTCCAATAGATTAAAAGCCCTTTGTTACCTATCAAGTAATGAAGGGTTTTTTTTAGATTAAAATGAAATCAAAACAATTAAAAATTATTATTATTTTAGTGCTTAATGTTGGAATGCATCATTTAAATTTACATTGGATAGATTTCGTAGAACCACTTAACGCACAAACATTAACGCCATTATTGGATGAAAAAAAATATCAATATTCATTAAAACGAAAACAATATCAAGAAAATAATTCTCTAATACTTCAAAATCATAATACAGATTCAACAATCTATATATTAAAAGGATCCGTAGTCAAAATTGATTATCAAGATATATATATGAAGTTTATATCATATAATCCAGATAATAATTCGATAACACTGAAGCCACACACTCAAGATATACAAATAAGTTATAATTTATCATCTATCAATCGACTAACAGTGAAAATAATTAATAAAACGTTATGGCAAAGCTTAAATGATATGACACATGTAGAGGGTTTTAGTATTATGGGATTGGGCGTGTTGACAGGAATAGGTATTTTCACAGCTCTTGGGCTTGAGAGTGCTAATTATGACGCTAGTTTGACGGGCGCTTTGCTTGGTTTTTTCGCTTCTGTTCCAGCAACGATCATGGTTGCTGATCATAAAAGACGAGAACCTCCTAAAGAATTATTACTAAATGAATGGAAAGTTATCAATTGAATAAAATAAAATTTTATATGGTAATCCTAATTTTAGGAAGCTTCTTATATACCAATGAAATGATCAATTTTTTTCCTACCAAACATAAACTTATTTTTACTGATTCTAAACAAAACAGTATTATTATTTTTAAAGGTCAACAAATACGAATTAATGATGGGCAACGAAAATTATATTATCACAATTCAAACCCCATCGATAAGACGATTACCACTAAAGATATAAAATATCGATTAATATACACTAAGCATGAAAAAAAAGAATATCATTTGAATGACATAGAAAGTATTCAAATTCGATTAGATAATATACTAATTAAAAATATTCTACTAAGTATTCCTATGTTGTATGCACAAATACCATCTATAATACCATTCATGGTACCTATAATACTAATCGCAGGGGCTATGGCAGGCGGAAAAGATATAGAATTAGGAGCAGGAGTTGCAATACCTATAATGATTCATATAATGAGAAATTCATGGCTAATCGCAAAAAAATCGGGGAAAGGAGATTGGATAACAATTCCTCTCAAAGGAGAAAATGCATGGGAAATAAAATCAGTACCAACAAACTAAATTCTATTCAATCATTTCATCATCTGCACCAGATAAAATATCTTCAATGCGCATTTCACCATTATTCGTCATATCGGTTGCGATTTTAACAATATCCTTACGTGCTGACATCACATCTTTTTTTCTCATTGGTTTTTCAATAGGAGTAAACATAGCCTGCTTCTTTTTAGGAAGCATCTCAATAATTGCTGATGTAGTATCTTGTTCTACACCTTTGAGCGCCTTTGCTAATGAATCAAGATCTATATCTGGATTGGACCAAAAATCTGAAGCAACTTCATCTGACATTGCAAGCAAATCATCAAAGGTTAGTAAGAATTTTTTAACTTCAGCATAGGTTTCAGGGTCATCATTCATCAGCTGATTTAAATAACTAGTTGATTCATCTTCACTCATTTGATTTAAGATATTAGCAATTTTTTCACCGCCACCACGAGAAAATTCTTTAGGCGATGGTAAAAATGATGCCTTTTTTTCTAATTCATTAGCGATATTAACAACCATTTCTAGAGGAATAGATTTCAGAGAACCAAGCTCACCAATAACATTATTTTTCACTTCTGGTGACAACTGATTTAAAAATGTATTTCGTGATTCTTGAGATACTTGGTCTATTGCCAATGCCATGACAGTTTCTCTTTCTGTTTTTAATAAATAATATAATTGCTCATTGGTTAAATCATCAAGGAACTCAAACAGTTTAACAGAAGATGGTTTATTGCTCTGATATTTATCCGTCATCATTTTAAAATAAAATTCTTCAAGCACTGTCTTTTTCAAATCGACAGGAATACCTTGTAATTCTTTAGAACGAATACGTATTTGAATGATGGATGATTCTGGTAAATCAGTAAAAAATGATAAAGCTAAAGACTCTCCATATACTTGAAAAATAATTGCTGCTTTATCTAAACCAGATAAATTATCATAATCTGCCATAATCTATGCTTCCTTATCTTCTGTATTATCATCAGAATCACCATCACCTGATGATTCATCTAACCAATCACTAATTATTTGACTTGCACCATCTCTCTGTCCAGCACTCATTGTAACTGCCGATTGTCTTAAAGAACGTATTTCAGATCGCATCACATCTGCATTTTCATTACTCTCTGTTGGCGGAGGAGTGAATGATTGTGGCGCTGGTGGTGGCTCTGGTGTATGCTTTGGTTTTAAATAAACAACTTTCTTTTTATTTAATTTTAAAATAAGCAAAACAATAGCAATAAGCACAACAGCGATCACAACTATTGTAGGTAGTAAACCAAAACCGGATGTTCCTGCCCATGATTCTAATTCTAAATCATCACCTTTAGTAGCAGTGTTTTTAGAATTCGATTCTAATAAGCTGAATAACCTTTCTTCAGTATCTTTGGCATCATCAAGACGCGCTTGAACTGTTTGTTCATAATCTGAAGTCATATTATCTAAAAGCTCATTAGTTTTTGCTCTATATTCTTTTTCAATTTCAATTAAACTAATAAACTTTAAAGAGTCAAGATTATTTTGAAGCTCCTTACGTCTAGCTTCTTGGTCTTCCCAAAATTCACGAGCACTTGTTGCTTCATCAATTTGTCTTTCTAAAAGTTCAATTTCTCTACTATCATTTTCTTGAAGTCGAGCCAATTCATCTCTTAATGTTTTTTGCTCTTGTTGAAAAACAGCCCATTTTAATGAATCTCTCAATGCTGAAATAGCTGAATGTGCAGAAGCTTGACTATCATATGCAGCTTGCAAATTTTCTGAGTTTTTGGAAGTATATTTACTTGGCATTTTATCAAGAACAAAACAGTCAAAACAATTGCGAATTTCTTGAATGTTTGTATTAACAAAATTAGTAATAGTTTCACGTGATTCAACATTATAGATATTCTCAGATAAATAAACAGAAATTTTTAATCCTGTCATGATGTATTCATCATCATCATTCATCTTAGCTTTTTTAGTTGACTGAGGTGCGCCACCGCCAGGAATAGTAGGTAGTGAACCCCCATCAAGACCTAAACCTTCAATAAAGGTGTAGCCAAAAGGATCGGATGATTCTGGAGACTCTTCCTCTTTCTTTTTATCTACAACTTTTTCTTCCTCTTTAGATTTTTCCACTAATTGAACATCAGCAAATACATAGTAATCTGATGAATCAAACATTTTATCTAAAAAGTTAGTTACCTTTGCAGTATAAACTTTTTCTAATTCAACTTGTTTGAGAAATATTTTTGCCTCTTTGGCATTCACAATTTGTAAAGCTAAAAAGATAAAAAAGACTAATATATGTTTTTTCATAAACACTCCTAATAATGTACTATTTTACACCAAAAATAATTTTAATTCGTCTGTTTTGAGCTTGTTGCTCTCTAGTATCGTTCTTTGATAATATAAAATTTTCATTTACTTTTCCCGATCTTACTTCACCCCATGTTGCACCAGCAGGCCATTGATCAGCATATCCAGAAGCAGTTAAACGCCCCGGCATTACTCCCTTATATATTAAATAGTTAACCACATTGGCCGCTCTTGCTGAAGATAGCTCCCAATTAGTTGGATATCTTTCTGCTATCTCTCCTTTGGGCATTTGATTATCAGTATGCCCTTCAATTAAAATACTTCTTAAATCATCTGGATTTGACATTAATTCTATTGCAGCATTATCTAAAGTTTGTTTCAGCTCATCTTTTAATATAACGGTTCCTGAACCAAAGCAAACATCACCATCTAATTCCAATGCAACGCCGCGTGGATCTTGTGTTACTTTGGCCTTATCTTCCATATCCATATCTTCAATTAATTCCTCTAATTCTTGCTTAATTTCTGACTGATCTTTAAGTGGCTCACTTGGCATTTCTTGATCGGTACTACCCCCAATTTTGGTGGCTTGAGAATTAGCAAATGCCGCATATTTTACTGGATCAGGGCTTGACATAGAATATAATAATACAAAAAAGGCAAACAATAATGTCATCATATCAGCAAATGTTGCCATCCATATAGGCAAACCTTCTTCTATATCTGTCTCATTGTTCATTTGATTATTTTTTGACATAATTTATAATTTTATTCTTCTTCTTTTTTCCTTAACGCCGGAGGTAAATATGCATTTAAAGAATCTCTGATTTCAATGGGATGTTTTTTTTGAGCTATTAATAAGACACCAGCCGTTGTTAGTGCATCCTCTACTTTTTTCGCTTCATTCTTTCCCTTTAGTTTATCTGCAAAAGGTAGGAATAAAAAATTAGCTGCAAATGCACCATATAAAGTGGTAATTAATGCAACAGCCATAGCACCTCCAATATCATCACCTCCCGACCCCATACCTGCAAGCATAAAAATCAAACCAATTAATGTTCCTATCATACCAAAAGCAGGTGAATATGTACCAAGGGTTTTCATAACATTAACATCTTCTCTCTCTCTTAAATCTCTATAGGCAGCATTATTATCTAAAAATGACTCTATATCATCAATTTTTGTACCACCCAATATCAATTCGCAACCATCTCTCACAGCATGCATTCGGAATGGCATACTCTCTGGAGTACCCTCTAATGCAGTTTCTAAGTCTTTCCTACTTTTTCTATATGCCTCAGATAGTGCGCAGATATCATCGACAACATCACCCAATGTAAAATTATCATCTTGAAAAATCATTTTTAATAGTTTAAAAAGATGAACAACTTTTGACATTTTAAATGCTATTGCAGTTGCCGCTAAGGATCCACCAATAACAATCAACACCGAGGTTGTATCCCATAATGACGTAATAGGCACCCCGGCATTACTAGCACCCAAATAAGATGCAAAGCCAATAAGGGCCATACCTAATACTAATCCTATAATTGTTCCTAAATTCATATATACTATCCTTTTATTCTTTTTCTTCTAAATCTACTGATTTTAATTGATTGGCTTTCAATGCCTGTAAAATTTCTCTCACTTCATCAAATTCTGGATCTAGCTTAAGAGCAATATTATAATTAATTGATGCATTTTTAACTTGTCCAAGATGAATATAGATAGAACCTTTTCGTGCATATGCAATAGCAAGGTTAGGGTTTAATTCAATTGCTTTATCGATTGCAATCAGAGCCTGATTATAATCACCTTCATATAAATATCTTAATGATCTAGAAACATGTAAAGAAGCCTTATTATAATTGGCAATATCAACTAGTTTCTGATTTTGATGCTGTAATAAAGAATCATCTAACACAGCAATTTTCTGCATAAGCGATGTATTTTCAATATTAGAATTTTCTAAAGAAAAAGTTAAGAATCTAATAGAATCCGCAATTGCATCATATGCTGATTGTGTAGATTGAATGATAGTATTTAATGAATCAGATAATTGAGCTACCGCTTCAGATGTATATAAAACTTGCTGATCAGAGCTTGCCTCTAAGAGTGCGTTAGTTGCCGCTTTACTGGCATATGGATTAATCATTATATTTTTCTTATTTAAGCGTGGAATATTCATTTCAAAACCCATCGAAACAGTAGGTGCATTATCTAAAATTGTAATAGTATCATATCCCACTTTGGACCGCAAACCAAAATCACCGAATGAACTAATATTAATCATTCCAAAGGAAAAACTATACTCATCTGTGATAGGTATTTTCGCTCCTAAATTGATTCCCGATCCGTCATATTCAAATAATAAATTAATTCGATTTTTTAAACGTGCAATTTCAGGGGTAAATAAACTAATACCTAAATAAGGCTTAATACTTGTTTGGTCTTTTTGAATAAATTCACTTTGTTGTAACTGTGGATCCTTCCCAACTTTTCCTGATCCAAAACCATAATTAAATATGATAGAATATTTTTCAAAATCTTTTTTGCTTGAAAATACAGTAAATATGGATGGTGATTGAAATTCTGATGAGCCATCGTAATCTCTAGATATAATATCATTAATTCCTATATCAATATTAATATTTCCAGCAGAATACACACGTTGTTGGATATGCAAACCTATTTCATTGGGTGCAACAAACTCATTATTTTCATCTAAATCAATTGCTTCTTTTGATCTGGGGTCAGATAGTGTGGTATATGATAAGCCTAAATGTAAACCATTTTTTGTTTTAGTCTGCAAATATAAGCTAGTACTTCCACTGGGTAAATCAAAATTAACAACTTCAGAAGCAAACCCAACTGTAAACAGAGGGTGACGAATACTATCATCAAAATGCGATGAGCCTGGGGTCCTTAAAACGGATCCCGGCCTTGAAAATGCAACACGTGAATTAGCAAATACTAATGATATACTTAAAATAATAAATAATATAAGTCTACTGTTTTTACTCATTGTTAATATTGTCAATTAATTTTTTCTCATAAATAACATAAGGCATTAAATCGCTATTAGGAAATTTATTACTAAAATAATCTATAGTACTAATAGCATCTTCAATATTTTTTAATTTGATATCAATTTTAATTTTATATAATAATAAATCTTCAGATAATTTATGAATATCTACATTATTAAGCGCTTCTTCTGCATCAGAAAATTGATTAGAAAAATATAAATTTTGAATATACATCAAACTCATCATTTGATCGGTTTTTACATTTTTATTATCAATAAGTTTATAAAAATTAAAAAAACTAGAATATTGTTTATTTAAAAAAGATTTTTTTATTGATAAAATTTTATCTGATAGAGATATGTTACTAAACATAGCATCATATTTTTTAAGAATATTATTATTCTTAAGGATTGGATTTTTAATTTCATGGATAATCGGAGGAATAAAATTATTCGAATGTAGTGCTTTGATATTATTGTTGGTAATAACAGGTTGAGCCAAATTATTGATATCCAGCTCTTTCTGATAAGTTATAGGATTATCTTTTTCAATAATTACACCAAGATCCCACATCGATTGATTAGAAAATAATAATGAGGTCAATATAATAAAAATCATATTACTCATCATATTGCTCCCAATCAATGGAATATGAATAGCCAATAAAAGTACCAAAATCAGCAGGAATAACAAGTTCAAACTCTGCAACAGCACCCAATTCAATACTAGAATCAGATTCTATGTTGGAATCTGGAAAA